>LDWW01000001.1:300000-382804 GCA_001045525.1 Chitinispirillum alkaliphilum
CCCCCCCGGGTTGGTATGCACTCTGAGAAGTGTGAAAAGGAAAAAGAATTTCCCAAAAAGCATCCGTGCAAAGATTGCAGACAGTGTCAGTGGTGTTCAGATGTACGATGCAGGATGTGCAGGGGCACTGATACCAAAATTACACCACCTAAACCAGGAACATGAGGTGATGTGTGGGTATTTCCAATTGTGCGATCATTATCCTTGGGGCTTCAGGGGATCTCGCCAGACGTAAACTAATCCCCGCCCTCCATGAACTCTACAATCAGGGTAAAATTGATGATACAAGTATTATTGTCGGATCGGGTCGTACCTATTTCGATGATGAAAAGTTTAGACAGCGCTTTGAGGTAAATCAGTCCTTTGCCCGTATGATGTATTATCATCAGTATATAGCTGGTGTAAAAAAGTTTGTGCAGAGTAAGGGTAATTTTTCTAAAGTCATAATCTTCCTCTCCCAGCCTCCTTCCGCCTACGGGCCCACGGCACGTGAGCTTGTTGCAGAAGGTTTTGGCAATGAAGTGTCTTTGGTTATAGAAAAACCGTTTGGTTATGACTACAGATCTGCCCGTGAGCTCAATCGGGAACTAAATGCATGTTTCAGTGAAAATCAGATCTTTAGAATAGATCATTACCTCGCCAAAGAAGCGGTTCAGAATATACTGGTTTTCAGGTTTGCCAACTCTATTTTTTTTCCTGTATGGAACAGTCATTATATTGAATTCATTCAAATAAACGCACTCGAGAATCAGGGAATTGTAGAGCGGGGCGGATATTTTGATAAGTCTGGAATAATCCGGGATATGGTACAGAACCATCTGCTTCAACTCTTATGCCTTCTGACCATGGAGGCCCCCGTATCCCTTGATGCTGAAGATATACGGAATCAGAAAAAAAACATACTGCGCTCCATAACGATTACCGGTTGCAACAGGTTCCAGTATGAGGGATACCGCCAGGAAAAAGCGGTGGCCAGAGATTCCCAAACAGAGACATTTGCAGAACTGTCTTTAAAAATAAATAATTTCAGGTGGAAAAACACGCCAATCTATATCCGCACTGGCAAAGCTCTGCACAGACAGGGAACTGAGATCGGAATCCGGTTCAGACCTATACCGAATCTGTTATACAATACTTCCGGAGATCTTAAGCAGAATCAGATTGTATTCAAGATTCAACCCTCAGAAGGTATAATAATCGATTTGTCCGCGAAAACCCCTGGTGCTGAAGGTTCGATCTCCGGAACTCACATGAATTTCTGTTACAGGGACTCCTTTCCAAGTAAGATACCGGAAGCCTACCAGCGTCTTCTTTACGATGTTCTCAAAGAGGATCATACACTGTTTGTGAGCGCCTCGGAAACAGAAATTGCCTGGTCACTTATTGATGGCTATCTTAACAACGGAGAATTGAGGTATTATAAGCCCGGCTCAACTCCGCCAGGCTTATTCAATGTGGATTGGATCGACTTTGACTCCTACACCAGACTCTGCAGCTAAGCAGTTTCTTACATCTCTTCTATTTTCTCGATCCCCAACATATCAAGGGATTTGCTCAGGGTCGATCTGAAAAGTGAAACCAGATTGAGCCTGAATGCTTCAGATTCACTGTTTATAACCTGGCAGTTGTGATAAAACTCATTAAAACTCTGGGCCAGTTCAAAAGCGAAACCGGCGATAACCGTGGGTGACATTTTCTGGGCGGCATACGCAACTGCTGTGGGGAAGAGAGAGATTTTCTTGGCAAGTTTAATTTCTGATGGCTCGGGCTGGCCGATTTCGAAACCTTGTGGTGCACTTTTTTTACGAAGAATGCTGGAGGATCTTGCATAGCTGTATAGAAGATAGGGGCCGGTATCACCTTCAAAGCTGATCGCCTTTTTTGGATCAAAGACCATATTTTTGGTTATGTCAACTTTTAGAAGTTGGTATTTGATCGCTGCGAGCGCAATTTTAAGACTTCTGTCTGAAAGTTCAGATTCGCTTAGTTCATACCGTTTCACCAGTTCATTTCTGGCTAATTCCTGGGTTTCTGTAATAAGGTCATCTGCATCAACCACAGTGCCTTCTCTGGATTTCATTTTACCTTCAGGCAACTCTACCATACCATAAGAGAGGTGGATGATTTTTTCTGCTATACTGAATCCAAGTTTTTTGAAGATAGCCTTAAGGACAGAAAAATGGTGGTCCTGTTCATTTCCTACCACGTAAATTGACTTGTCGTAATTAAACTGTTCATCTTTGAGAAGAGCGAGGTAGAGATCCTGAACTATATAGACCGATGTCCCGTCAGGGCGAAGCAGCACCTTTTCTCCAAGATTATACTCACTAAGGTCTGCATATATTGCATTGTCATCCCTTCTGCTGAACAAGCCCTTATTAAGCCCCTCCATGACAATTTCTTTACCGTTTTTGTAAATGTCACTTTCGTAGTATTCGGTATCGAACTCGATCCCAAACCGCTGATATGTCTCCTTGAAACCATCAAAGGCCCAGGTGTTCATTTTTTTCCACAAATCAACAATTTCAGGATCCCCATTTTCCCAATTTCTGAGCATTTCCTGAGCATCTTCACTCCAGGAGGGTTCTTTAGAAGATTCCTTGTTGAATGCCACATAGTAATCACCTACGAAATGATCCGGCTTTTTCCCGATTTTCTGGGGCGTTTCACCCTTTCCAAGTCTTTGATATGCAAGCATCGATTTGCAGATATGCACGCCCCGGTCGTTATTTATGCTTGTTCGGACAATATCATTACCACAGAAGTCAAGAATCCTGGAAACACTGTTTCCAATGGACATATTACGGAGATGCCCAAGGTGAAGGGGTTTATTGGTGTTGGGGGATGAGAATTCTATGACGATTTTTTCCTTTGTGCCGGGCTTACCGAAATCATCTTTTCTGGCAGAATCCATAACACTTGAAACGAGTTTCTTTTTGTCTATAAAGAAATTGAGATACCCCGATACAGATTTCACTTCCACACCATCAAGTGTTTTGGCCACTTTCTCTCCAAGCTCAGTTGAAATCATGGCTGGATTTTTTTTCATCACTCGCGCAAGGCTGAAGCAGGGGAATGCGTAATCGCCCATTTCTTCTGAGGGGGGTATTTCAATGAGACGCTCTATATCGGTTTCTGGAATTGCTTCTTCAAGGGATTTTGCCAGGGCGCGGATAATTTCTGTTTTCATCTAAAGTCCTTCCGGAAAATTGTTGCACACAGATTAATATCCGAACAACTCTTAATCTGCAGAAAAAAACGAAACGGTTTACTGCTCTTTCCATTAGATGTGAGCATAAAACAGTAATAAAGTAATATATGAAAAGCATATCATGTAACAAAATATAAACAAGAACCGCCCGGGTCGTGAAAACCGGGCGGCAATTATCAGTAATGTAAAACTATAGAGCTGCTAAGAATACGATTTAAAGATATGAGCGCCTCTTTATTGACGGGCAGCTTTGTACCACACATTCATATCTTCCAGTGTATCACCTATTTGGGTATTTTTCCTTAGCGTTCCTGCAAAGGTGTATCCATTGCGTGCAAAAACTGAATTCATGGGATAGGAAACAGCTCTTGCAATGGTGTAGGGAGTTGTTGTAGATGGGATTTTTTCTTCCATAAGTCTGAGCAGATGAGCAGCACAGTTTTTCCCTCTTGCCTCGGGCAGAGTTGCAAAGTCAGTCATTTCTGCAGAGTTGCTAAGAGGGTCTATCTCAACAGAAGAGAGAGCGATAATTTTGTTATCAGAGTTTTTGATGCAAAAGTATCTTATACCCTCATCTATTGTTTTTCTAATATATTCAGGATTATCTATCGGAAAAGGATATGATTCAAACACGATACTATACACCTGTGCCATCTCCTCAGCATAGTCAACACTGCACTCTTCGATGTTGAGGTCTTCCGGTAGCTTGTCCAGTGCTTTTATCTGACAGTTTTCAAGTGCACTGAGATTAGAGCTGCAGATATTATAGTCATTATACTCTTTTCTCCAGTCCTTGCAATAAACTGACATGAAAAACATATCCCCTCCGGCATTCTGAGGACGCTTTATACAGGCTTCTGAAATGAAGCCATGCTTTTTAAAAGTTTCACAGAACTGAGCGGGAACTTTTGCAAAAACCTTGCTGTACTGGTTCTTTTCTGCCAGTGTCAGAGCTTCACTTATAACAGGCGTGCTGTCTGAAGAGTCAATCTTCATGATGTACACCCTGTCATTGAGAATCCCATGCTGAATGACAGACTTTCCGATTTGTTTAATTGTATCTGGTTTGGTTAATTTTTTTTCCATATTAAAGTTTACTGTTTTTTAGGTGTAGAAGGTTTGATTTTTTTTCTTCTGGCATGTCTTTCATTGTTTTCCGGTGTGAGTGCTATGGTATCATCAAAGTCACTGAGCAGTTTGAAAATTCCTTCGCTGTTGTATTCTGACCCCTCATCGAGTTTAAGGTGAAGATTACAGGTGCCACACTCTCTGTTGCAAAAATAGCGCTGGTAGCTGTCGGGTTCCTGATAGGTAGTTATGACCCCTTCATAATTTCTCAGGACCACCTTGTTTGTAGACAGAGAAATAAGATAATATGGCATTACAGGGATTTTTCCTCCTCCTCCGGGAGCATCAATCACATAGGTCGGCACTGCAAAACCACTGGTGTGACCAATAAGACTTTCAATAATCTCTATTCCCTTTCCTACAGGGGTTCTGAAATGTGAAAGACCTTCGGAAAGATCGCACTGGTATAGGTAGTAGGGACGGACCCTGTTGTGAACAAGAAGGTGTACCAGTCTTTTCATGATACGGGGACAATCATTTACTCCTGCAAGTAGTACGGACTGGTTGCCAAGTGGAATTCCTGCGTCAGCCAAACGGGCAAGCGCTGCTTTGGCAGAAGGGGTAACTTCTCTTGGGTGATTGAAATGGGTATTGATCCATACCGGGTGATGTTTTTTCAAAACGTTTACAAGATCGTCAGTAATACGATAGGGCAGAACAACAGGAGTTCTTGTACCGATTCTCACTACTTCAACATGGCTTATATTTCCAAGCTCACCAAGTATCCAGTCGAGGCTGCTGTCAGACAAAAGAAACGGATCACCTCCTGAAAGCAGCACATCTCTGATTCTGGGATTACTCTTGATGTAGTCTATCCCTTTTTTGATGTTTTCACGGCTTGGAATGGTGTCCTCATCACCCACTTTGCGTTTGCGGGTGCAGTGCCTGCAGTACATGGCACAAGTATTACTTATATGAAACAGTACTCTGTCAGGGTAACGGTGAGTGACTCCTGTGACAGGACTGTCCTTGTCTTCGGATAGCGGGTCCCGTATATCACAGCGGTCAAGATCGAGTTCGTTTATACTGGGGAATGCCTGGGTGAAGATTGGATCTGTTTCGTAGTTTTCGTTGTCAATCAGAGATAAATAATAGGGGGTAATAGATAACGGAAACGTTTCTGTAACTTTGTGCAGTTCCTCTTTTTTTTCTGCTGAAAATTTTATCCCGCTCAGCTTTTCAAACTGATCAATAGTCCGTACCGCATGACGTACCTGCCAGCGCCAGTCTTTCCAGGATGTTTCAACATTGTCAGAACCTATCTGTTTTGTTATGCGTAGTTGACGTTCTTTGAGGGCGGGAATAGTTTTTCCTCTGTTTTTTGTTCTTTTGCCGATAGATTGACGTATATTCTTAGTTTTGCAGATCATGCTGAGCTCCAAAATTCTATTAAGTTATAGGTAACGCTCGTTAGTTCTGGTGTCCCTCCTGTCAATACGAGTTTGTCGTATGCCCGGAGGTTTTGAAGGACCAAAAAGGAGACTGTCAAAAAAGTGTTATATTCAAATATAAGAAAAAAACGGGCTAAACGCAAATTTAGGTACAAATGTGAATAAATAGCGTATTGTAAAAGTTAGTATTCAAACTGGATAAAGGGATAGTTTCGGGTGATTGGAAAAAATTTAAAGTACGTACAAATAGGTATTCGTTTTTTACCTCTTTTTATTTTTCTGTTGTTTTTGAATTGCTGTTATTTGTGTAAGCAGGGGAGATATCTGATCAGGTATCAGATGAGAGCGGAAAAGATCGAAGATGTTCTTGCATGTGAAGATCTGTCTTCTGAATCGGAACAGTTTCTGACTCTGGTGCTGGAGATAAGGGAATACGCAATCGATACTCTCGGGCTAAAGAATAATAGTAATTATCTGAGATATGTCGCTACTGACAGAGATTATATGGTTGATGTTGTCAGCGCTGCAAAAGATGACAGTTTTGAGATGTATAGGTGGTGGTTTCCTTTTTTCGGGAGGTTTCCCTACAAAGGGTATTTTGAGAAAAAAGATGCCCTGCGGGAAGCTGCGCGGCTTGAGAGAAAGGGGTATGATGTTCATGTCGGGCAGGCAAGGGCATTCAGCACGCTTGGGTTCTTTTCTGATCCGGTATACTCATTTATGAAGAAATACACCGTCTACGAACTCGCCTCACTTATTATTCACGAACAGGTACATGCAACAGTATTTCTTAAAGATCAGATTCAGTTTAATGAAGAAATTGCAACCTTTATCGGCAACACCGGAGGGTTGTATTTTGTTGAAAAAAAATTTGGCAGAGACTCAAAAGAATACAATAGTGCGCTTCTAATGCAGAGAGATTCTGAAGTGTTTGTGGATTTAATCCGTTCTTTACACAATGAGCTTGATGAGGTTTATAATTCGGAGACTGACCGGGAAGAAAAACTTACAAAAAAAGAAAAGATCGTAGAAAATTTCAAGGAATATGTAACTCTCAACTATGATGCCTATTTTCAAACAGGAAACTACAAAGGACTTTCAGGTGCGGATATCAACAATGCGTTTATTGCATCCCGTATGACCTATACGCTTGATCTCTCGCTTTATGAAAAACTCTACGAAGTCGAACAAAGAAACTTAAGGGCATTTGTTTCCCGGATAAAGGAACTGAAAAATTACAGGGGGGATCCAAAAGAGTACATAAAAAACAATATGCTCAACAACGAGTAGAAAAGTTTCCTTTAATGTGATCAGAGTAAACCCCAGTTTAGAGGATTACTCACAAATCGACAATACATCTTCCTTTTTCCCCAGCACTTCCAGAATATCACCCTGTTTTATAATATAGTCCGGTGGTGGGAGAAAAGTATCTATGGTGTCTTTGTTTTTCTTTATCGCTATAACCAGTACATTATACTTGTTTCTGATATGAAGATCGGCCAGAGTCTCTCCTGTAAAATGAGAGGGGCTGGTGAGATCGCTTATACAGTAGCCCTCACTTAGTGTGATAAGGTCCATAAGGTTAGGGTTAATAATTTTTAATGCAACTCTTTGGGCTGTTTCCACTTCAGGAAAGATGACGTGATCAGCACCAATAGATCTTAAAATTTCGGCATGCTCATCACTGCTTGCCTTTGCCCTGATGTAGGGTACGCCAAGTCTCTTGAGATATAATGTACAGAGAATACTTGCTTCAAGGTCTTCACCTATGCTGACAATTGCCTCATCTGTGTCATCAGATATAACCGCTGAGATTGCGTTAAAATCTTTCACATCAATAGCAAGTGCACGTTGGACATGATCGCTTATGTCATTGACCCGGGGCAAACTGTTGTCAATTGCCAGTACTTCGCTGTTTTTTGACAGTGCGCGGGCCAGACCTGCTCCAAAAAATCCCAATCCGATAACGCAAACATGCCTTTTGCCTTTTCTCATCCTACCATGATCCTTCCTTCAGGATATCTGATTTGAGGTTTTCTTCTAAGCATAAGAACAATAATTGTCAATGGGCCTACACGGCCTATATACATTGTCGCAATGATCCACAGTCTACCAACGGCGTTGAGTGAGGGAGTTATTCCTGTGCTGAGACCTACTGTCCCGAATGCAGAAATTTGCTCGAAGAGCATTTCTTTAAATGAAATGGTGTGGGACTGAGTTGCAAGCAGGATAAACAGGCCTAAAATATTCCACCATATTGCGATACCAATGATGGTCGAGGCGCGCCTGATAATCTCATGGGGAATATATCTTCCGAACAGCTGAGTACCGTACCCTTCATGAATTCTCGACCACATCTGGGCCATCCACAGGGTAAATGTTGTTGTTTTGATACCACCGGCACAGGAGCCTGGGGATCCTCCTATAAACATCAATATTATTATTATGAACAGAGATGCCCCGGGTAGAAGTCCGATCTCTGTAGTGTTGAATCCTGCTGTTCTTGCGGTAATCGATTGAAAAATTGAAAGAGATGCTCTTTGCAATATGGTATCGCCCGGTTCCATTTCGAACGCAAACAGAAATAAGGCTCCCATGACCAGAAGAAGAACAGTTGTCAGTATTGTCACTTTGGTATGTAGAGTAAGGATCCTCAAGGAGCCGTTTGTGCTAATTTTCCTGTTATAAAACTTACTTAAATTGGAAAGTACAGGGTACCCGATTCCGCCTACAATTATCAGTATACTTATTGTGGTGAGTACTATAAAACTATCTCTGAATCCGATTAGACTGTCTGGGTAGAGGGAAAATCCTGCGTTGCAGAAAGCAGAAACAGAGTGAAAAACAGCAGACCACAAAGCCCCGGTAACGTTTGTGTATGGCAGAAATCCAAAGAACAGGATCAAAGCACCAATAATTTCAAAGGTGAAAATGAGTTTAATGATTTTGACAAACATAGGTTTAACTTCGGATGCAATTTCGCTCTGTACGATTGCACTGCTGGTGGCTTCCTGAGCACGAAGAGAAAGGCGGATTCCAAGCATATAAAACGCCAGCGCAGCAAAACTCATTACCCCTATTCCCCCGAATTGAAACAGCAGAAGGATTATTGTCTGTCCAAAAAAAGTGAAATCTGTGCCTGTATCTACCACAATAAGACCGGTTACACAGGTCGCAGAGGTAGAAGTGAAAAGGGCATCCAGAAGAGATATTTCATTGTGGGTTGAAAAGGGCAGATAAAGCAAAACTGTTCCAAGAAGAATCACCAGCAAAAACGACAGGGCAAGTAGTGCTTCTGGCTTTAAACGATGAGTAAGTGTTGTTGCAGCTGACAGATCTGTTAATTTCATTTTCGAATATTGGATAGGGTCTGTTTTTGAAATGTTACAATATATGTTTCTGCGCCTCTTTGTGCCAGATAATGTGATATTAAAAGATTGGCAGGAAATAACCAATTCTAAAGGTAATTTCGTTCAGAAAGAAACTGTAGCCAGTTGAAACATAAAAGCTACGGGAATTCATGGTTTTTGAAATGTTTACTATAGGGAAGGTTTCCTTTAGAGATGCTGTTTTATATCTGCCTCTGTTGTAGTAGAGGGGGGGATAGTTGTCTGTCTTCTGTTCAATGTATGTATCGAAATGATTTTTCCAGGCCATCCCGATTCCTATATCCCCACCGAAATAAGCCCCAAACAGCTCTGCCGGTGTGTAGGAAAGACTGAACACAAGCGTCTCTATTGATGAAAAGGAGCCGGTTAGTTTATCTCCTTCATACAATATGTCAGGTTGATTGGCTGTGCGGTTGAACACGTATCTGTTTGCCGAGATGTGCGCACCGACTGAAAGTGTGTCAGAAAAAGAGTACTGTGCCCCGATTCCAATCTGGCCCTTCGTTCCGTAATTGTAATTTATTCCAATGCGGTGATAGGAGTAGGTGTTAAAGGAAATCGCTGTAATAAAAAAGCTGGCAAGCAGGATAGATTGGGTCATTTTCATAACGTTCTCCAGCATTATGGTGCATCATTGGTCGATTAATAAGATAGTTTCTAAAACATATTACTGCTTTATAATCCTGAAAAGAATGCAGATTTTCTGTTATCTGATGATCATAGTTGAGATCCATGCCCCTGCAGCTGAAAGGTAAAACAGTCCGTCTGCCAAGAAATTAAACAGCGCGGATCTGTTGGAGCGAATGCGTGGATTCCATTTCACAAACAGCGCCACATAGAGAAGGACCGGAATCTGGAAAAGGAATCTAATTGTAGTTGAGTGGGTATATGCCTTCAAACCCAGAGCTGCAGGTGAGACAAGCAGCAGTACAAAACAGATGAATATAATCAGGTTAATCGCTTTTCTTGCCCTTTTTTCGCCCACTATGGTTATAAGAGTTTCTCTGCCCATAATCCTGTCCCCTTCGATATCTCTTAAATCAAAGATCAGAGCTCTGAGGTAGCCCAGAACAAATATCCAGACAAAGGAACCCAAGGCGGCAAATCTTAAATCAAAATTATCCTCTATAGCATGGGGAAGAAATGTCAGAACAGTAGCCCAGGCAAGGGCTACAAAGAGATCCCGTGAGGTGGGGATGTCTTTCAATTTCTTATAGGAGATGAGTTTTCTGAGCCCCCTGGGTACTATTGTAAGGTGATATGCAGAGCCAAGCAGAGTAGAGAAGAGCATCAGGTACAGTGCACTTCTGCTCACAAAAGTACTTATCAGCAGAACTGTGGCTATGCTGGCAGCAGACAACATCAGAACAAGCCGCTTGTGCGCATTATAAAAGTGATACCTTGAAATCCCAAGATGCTGTGTGGATTCGATACAGGTGAGGCTGTTCCACAAATACATTGAGAGAAAATAGAAAAAGGAGAGCGCAGCTCCCTGCAAACTGAAACTGTAGCCCTGAAGAGTACAGGAGACAAAGTAGATAGCGATTGCTCCCAGGGATACGAAAATGTTGAAATTGGCGAAAATGTCAAACAGGTGGAGGCTGATATTTGGAATGTTTTTTTTTTGGGTCTGATTCATGAACTGAAGATAGTCATTTACTCTTTTTATCATCCAGTTGGGCGTTGAGGCACCGGCTGTGATACCGACCACTTTGCAGTGAGAAATTGAATCCCAGTCAATCTCTTTTTCTGTTTCTACTGCAAGAGTAAAGGTGCCGCTGTTCTGAGCGATTTTCGCCAGTCTTTGTGTATTTGCGCTGTTTTTACCTCCGACTACGATTAGAGCATCGACCATACCAGCCAACTTTTCTGTTTCAGCCTGACGCTGATCGGTGGCAGAGCAGATCGTCTTTTTAACCACAACTTCAGAGTCCTTGTACTTTTTCCCGATCCGCTTGGCTACTTCGTCAAAGTGGGTGCGGTCGTAGGTGGTTTGGGAAACAAGGCAGATCTTCTCCATCGGGGGAAGTTTTTCCACATCTCTTACATCCCCGACAAGATATCCCTTTTCTCCCGCATATCCCATCAGACCTATTACTTCAGCATGCCCTTCATCGCCCGTTATAACAATAGAGTATCCAAGATTTCTGTGTCGCGCAATTACCTTGTGAACTGTTTTAACTTTGGGGCAGGTGCCGTCGATTATTTCATGTCCTGCATCGACATATTGGTGCTGGACGTCGGGAGCTACGCCATGAGCCCTGATCAGAATCGTTGACTGTTGGGTTGGGGGGGTATTTTCATCAATGGCAGTGATTCCCCGCTGTTTGAGCATATCGATGGTCTGTTTGTTGTGTATCAGGGGGCCGAGGGTATATATGTCATTGTTTTTTGAGCTTGTGCATTCAAGTGCCTGGTCGACGGCTCGTTTTACTCCCATGCAGAAGCCTGCGGTTTGTGCAATAATTATTTTCATGACAGGAACTTATCACTCCGGGTTTTAGAATCGTAATTAGAAAAGGTGTACCGCTTTAACGTCCATAACAACAAATCTGTGCACCGTTTGGTAATATAAAATAGCAGGCTTACGGAAAAATTCAAAAATTTTATAGCTGCTGCCGGAAAAACTTTAAAATAATTGATTTCACTTTCCGGTAAGTGTGTTCGTTATATAAAGTTGAGTAATCTTCACCAGAGATTAATATATGGTTTTAAAAATAGAGCATCTTTCAAAAACATTTGGCCAAACCGCTGTTTTAAGGAATATTGAGCTGCTGCTTCAGGAGCAAACCGTCTATGGACTTGTGGGGCTCAATGGAGCGGGGAAAACCACTCTGATCAGGGTAATCCTGGGGTTGCTGGAAAAGGATGCTGGGGAAATCTCTGTTTTGGGGTATGCGCCATGGAAACACAGTCCCGGTCTTTACAGAAGAATGGGTGTGGTGCTTGAAAATGATGGTTTTTTTGGCAACATGAGTGTAAGGGATAACCTGAAGATATTTGCCTCCGCCAAAGGTATAAAATGGAAAGATGCGCAAAGCTACCTTGATCAGTACTGGTCCGGTACAGAAATCTACACTACTGAAAAGAAAGTCAAATTTCTTTCGCGGGGGCAGAAGGTGCAGTGTGGTTTGTGCAGGGCTTTTTTAGGCTGGCCGGGATTGTGCGTGTTTGATGAACCAGCGGCAAGTCTGGATGTAACAGCCTATGAACATCTGAAAATGATGGTTCGGGAGGCCAAAAGTCGGGGAGCCGCTGTAATCATCAGCTCCCATCAGCTTGAGACCATAGATGACCTTTGTGACAGAGTCGGGATTCTCAGAAATGGTGAGATAGAGGAGTTAAGCTCCGTTTCTGAAAAAAAACAGGGCTGGGTTATAGCTTCCGACAGCTGCGCTGCGGTGGGGGAGATATTAAGTGCCAATGGTGCTCAACGGGTGGGGTTCTCTGATGGCTACTGGAGACTTACCGTAGAAGATTCAGAGACACAGATACCCCGTTTTGTCAGTGAACTTGTGAAAGCAGGGTATCAGATCCGTGAAGTAAGTCCGGAGAAAAGGGAATTTTCTGATTCCATAAGGAACATCTATAACAGTTAGTTTATCCCGGTTGGAATGGTGCTGACCAAAAAAACGGTTTCAGGAAGTACAATAAGAGCCATGCAGCTGCACAATTGCTCTGTGATGGTTTTGAATCCTTAACGTTGGAGGAGATTTGACAGGGCTGTCTACAATGCTCAGAAAAGAGTTTAAAAGTTTTGCGGGAAGCGACAGGGGGGTTTTTGCCGTATACGCAATACTTATCGTGGTATGGAGTTTTCTTCTGGCATCGGGTGATAGTTCTCTTTCCGGAGGACCGTTTCTTTTTATATTCTTCTCTGCAATAATAACCGCAAATTTTTCCAATACAGTTTTTATCTCCGAACGGATGAACGGGTCACTTGAGATCCTTATAACTTCCGGGCTCTCAAGAAATTCAGTTTTGTTTGGTAAACTTCTGTTCACAGTGGTTATGACAACGCTTATTGGACTTGCCTGTGCTGCGCTTTCTCTTTTGTGGAGCACCCTCTTGATTGATTATCATTTCCTGAGTTTCAGGTTTTCAGACCTTCTTCTCTATACTTCTGCAACAGTTCTCAATGCTGCCGGAAGCGCCTATTTTTCGGTTCGTTTGAGTAGTCCCCGACTTTTGCATTTTGTTAACCTGTTCATTCTTGGGATCATAATTACACTCTATTCGATAATCTCTTACTTTTACTCACCGGGTGTATGGCTTTTGCTTCTCCTGCTCTTACTTCCAGCGCTATGGTTTGTGTTGCTTGCTCAAAAGCAATTTGCAGGAGAGAGGATAATCCAGCCTGTTATTCTTTAACCTGCCGGGGTTCTGTGATTGCAGAGGCTATGCGGAGGTTTATGCTGTCAACCTGCACTCTTAAGAAATGTGACGGTTTTCTGATGAAATTGACTACCGATTTGATTGATCTCTTTTTTCCAACTCCACTTATTGTTTCAGGAAAAAGCTCCAGAGCAATTATTCCAGCATCGAGAGTGGAACTTTTATGCGGAAATGCTCTTCCGATCAAACTGAAAAACAGATCATGAAACCTGAATTTCCGGAATATGTGAGTCGCTTCAAGCCAGGCCCATAAACGGAGCCACTGTACTGCAGTTTTCTGCAAACCCTCAATTGTCAGAAACGGAACAGCATCGAGACTGGTCCCGTAGGAAAAGATGAGATGAATAAATCCTGTAAAGAGGAATATCCAGTAAAATTTCAGCGGAAATAGAATTGTGCGCCAGTTCCAGTTATCAATTTTCAGGCAGATGATGCTGATAACAGCAACCGCTGAAAGCAAAATCAGGTAATCAGTGGTAAAAAGCAGAGCAATGCTGACTGTCAACATCAGGGTGGCTGCCAGTTTGTCTCTCAGACATGTTTTGGAAATCTTTCGGTTTATCTTTGGTGTGTCATCATTCTCTGAAATGTCGGGATCTGGCAGAATTCTTATAAACACCGGAACCAGTGCTCCTACCATACTACCCAGTATCATAGCGGCAATAATCATGAACGGAAGCTGATAAAAAATCCTGAAATTTCTTGCCATAAAAAGGTACACAACCCCAAGCTGGCCAAGGTTATGAAAGAGTGCGCCAACCATACCAAGTCCCACGGTCCCGAGATGGTTTCTCTTACCCAAAATACTCCAGAGAATTCCCATCGCGCAGGTAGAAAGTACTCCTCCCCCCAATCCCAGAGAGAGGGTAAGAAGTGAAAAGCCAAAATAGAATCCGGATATCCACACACGTAAAACAGTGAACAGAACAGCATCAGTCGTGCCGTACTTGATTATCCAGATCATGGTTATGACATTAGAGAGCCCGGGTTTTAGCCAGGGAAGAAATGGCAGACGGGGGAATGCAAGTTCAAGTGCATTGATTGCTATGGCGAGCAGAAGCCAGCTGGTTTTGGTTGCTAACTGCGAATTTTGTTTCGGCTCAGTAAGTGATTGCATCTATCTGCTCGTTATCTCCGGATGAATGAATCTGAACAAGAAGACGATTGGGGACACATATAAGCTGCTCGTATGAACGGTGAATGTAACCGGATCGTCTGCAAATCTGGTGAGGACAGTTAACCGAATTTATCCAGGTTTTGCCTTCAGAGATGGATATGCCAACAGGACCGTTTTCTCCGTTAACCAAAACATGGGCATCTTCATTGAGCGGATATCGGGCAATGACTCTGTTGTCTCTGAATATGACTACAAGCTCAGGGTGGGAAGATTGCAGCATGGGCCATATAAGAACCGCTCCCGTAAGGAGAATCGCTGCAACCAGGAAATCCCCGGCACGCAGATGTTTTACATTCTGAAGGTCTGTTTTCACAATCTGTTCACAGGCGAAAATGGGTGGTGTCGCTCAATACCTGACTACGGTTTTGGCAAAGTATTTATGATTGCGTACTCCCAGTTTCACAGAAACAGGAAGGGAATAATCTTCCCAGCATCTGTATAGTGAGGGTTCACACTGTTTGATTTCCAGAAAGGCAACACGGTAGATACTGGGGCTCTGTTCTGTTTTGGATATAAAATGCTCGGTGAGAATTTCTGCCTTGTGGCGCACCCGTGTGTTGACCGAATCTGCAGGAAAATGGTATGATTCCAGTTCGTACTTGTTCAGTACCCCGTTTCTGTCGAAGTAAAATGTGCCTCTGAAATAGCCTTCACCTATAGGAATGGAGTCGACCCGGTAGAAAAGTCCCCGGTTTTCTATGCTGCTGTGAGGTATTCTTGATATGAGCCATTCAAAACTTTTTCGGGAGATTCTACCAGGTATGTCATAAAAGTCGATAGGGCTTTGTTCCAGTGCCGCAAGTTCTTCCATAACTGTAAGGGAATCCCTTTCTGCAGTTTCTTTCTTTTTGCGAATAGCCTCGATTTTCCCCTCTGTGGTTAATGTGTTTTCGATTTCCCTTTGATGCCAATTTACGACTTCGCAGGGACGTATATCTTTTGGGTTCAGGTCTGTATCGCTGAGAAATCTCATTTTTATCTCAGGGAAAGAGTCAGAATGAACTATGCTGTCTACGCTGTTTTTCCATTCAAGTATGACAGCAAGCGGTGTTGAGGTACTGTGACCTGTACAGAGGTGGTAGTCTTCTCTGATTCTCTGCTCGAGAGTGTCAAGTAACGTGTGCTCAGAATCCAGGTTGTTTGATATGCATACACTTACAGTGAACAGTATGGTAAGAAAAATTTTTGACATTGGTTCAATCTCCGATAAATCCAGAAGCCCAGCTTCTGACCTCTTTGCCGTTGAGGATATGAAATCTTCGCAGCCTCCTGAGGGTTTCGTTTGAGAATGTTGATAGTGGCAGCCACACAAGTTTCTTGTTGTGTTTTGCCGCAAGATTGCAGATCTCCAGCCCCGGTCTTTTTGATGCCACATATGCCACTGCTTTCTCTTTGCTGAACAACAGGGCTCCTGCCGTAAGTTGATATGCGCAGCTTTTGTTTGATCTGCCGAAAAGTTCAAAGGCACTGGGAATAGATCTTGGGGGAAAAAGCAGTGATAAACCCCCGTATGTGCACCGGGCAATACCTGGTCCCAGTATATCTTCAAATGGGTCTGAGGCAAAAAATGTAAGAGTGGACTCCTGATCGTGCTCTGCATACCAGACTGTGCGGTGAGGATATCTCTCATCATGATCCTCATCAAATATTATTACCACCGTATCCAACTTACCTCTTACGGGTGGAATCTCCTTTATATAGATATCACCGGTATGCCAGTTGCGAAGTGTTTCTCTGATGTCTATTCCGTCTTTCACCGAACAGGTGAATTTTTCCGATTTGCAGAAGTTTTCATTTAAAACACGTAATGCCTTTTTTCTCAGATGTGTATTGAATGTCTCTATTCTGATATCTTCAGGTTCATGGGAGCACATCCCGTGTGGGTTCCAGGTATAACGGTACTTTCTGTTTCTTACAAGAGCTGGATCGGGTTTGATTGAAAGTTTTTTCCACTGCAGGTCGATATCACGAAAAAGGTTTATGGCCTCAAAGGTTTGCCTCTCCTGATGATTTCCCGAAATTGACAGTGAAACTTTATCTATCCCGGCATTCATCACCATACCCTCTTTTTCAAAAGGAAGGAATGGGTAGTACCGTGCACTTTGCAGAATTTTAAGACCATAGGAGTTTCCCCCCACTCCTTTAGCCGCTTCAACTATATCGGGAAGTGACGGGGTAAATCTTCCGTCCGTCACTGTGAGATTGCGAAGAAATGTGAGAGCGCTTTGGATGCGTACAGGGGAGAGCTGAACGATGGAATCCTCTTCCATGTAGTCGGTACGTGTTTCGCGGAACAGATCTTTAATGACCTCTGTAGAATCTATGGGATTGCTGAATAGGTCCAGTCGCTCCATTTCGCTTTTACCTGCAATAAAAGGAAGTTCTCCGAGAGCAAAATAGAGATGGTCGGGATTAATTATTCTGCTAATGATTTCAGGGGTAAAATCTGTGTCAAACCGGAGATTATATGTTTTTTCCTGATCAAAATGTTTAATAACAGAAGCATATCTTCGGAAGTGAACCAGTGCCAGAATGTTTTTCTCTGATGCCCTGAGATGGTGAAGCTTGTGAGCGATATGGGTTGAAGCGATATCATCATTGGAGTCGCTCTGTGCCAGTCCTGCAGCATTAAGGCAGAGAGTTGAGTAGATGTCAAAACCTAAACTTTTCATCGCATACTCATCGGGCAGAGAGCGCAGGGGAGAGGGACGGAAAAGTTCGGGGCTTCCGATGCAGTGAAAGGGTATTCTTCTTTGTCGTGCCTGACGGACAGCTTCTACAGCAGCATCGCAGGGGTCAATGGGAAGGTAATACAACAAATCCTCAAACCCCTTTGCTACAAGAGCAGAAATAATAGGAAGCTTGTCAACAGCTTCGCCGATTTCATTCTGGAAAACAGCTGGTATGTCTACAGCTACACAGTCAAACTTTTCATTTGAGAAAAGTTCCCGGATATGATGGGCAAAGGCGATCTTTCCATGAAGAATGGGTAGAATCTTTATAGATGGTGTTAGTTTCACATCAGAAATCCTCTTGTGAATCCGGGTTAAGATCGTCCTCATCGGGAAAGAACAGGTCGCCAAGATTCATGGCCGGGAGGTGATCATTTTTTCTCCGCTCTGCAAGTTTTTCCAGGTCAAGGGCCTCTTCTCCAAGAATCTGGGCTAAAGCACTTCTGAAAAGAGACTCTGTATCTGCAGTCTGGTCACTTTGGCGCAGCTTCAATGTGTACCGCATGGTGTTGATTCCATCACGTATGGAGTAGGGCAGATCCAGTTTATGCGCAGACTGAAGATATTCAACGCACATCTCCAGAACTTCTTCGCTGCTGAATGGAATATTATAGGATAGAATCCTAAGCTCATCCTGGCGGTTTGGGAACGGGATCTGAATACCCGGCTGCAGTCTTGACATGATATAGTCGGGGATTTCAAATGTAGAGGAGTCTTCATTCATGGTGATCGCTGCCCTGAAATCCCTGTGTGCAGATATGGTTATCCCAGCCACAAGGGATTCTGCTGTTCGGCGATGGTCAAAAAGACCAGCCAGTGAAGCCCAGGACTTTTCAGACATCCTGTTTCCTTCGTCAAGAATAGCAACGCCTCCGGTTAATGCTGCACTCAACAACGGACTTGCATGATAGGAAATATGTCCCTGATCCGAAAGTACCGGGGACACAAGAAGATCTTCCGGGCGTGTATCGGATGTACACTGCATTATGTATACCGGTTTCTGAAGCTGTTGGGCGGCAGCCATGGCAAGTGTTGTTTTTCCAATACCGGGATGACCGATTATACGCGGCGTCAAAGGAAGATCATTTTGGTCGATCACAAGCCAGCAGGCAAGCAATTGCCTTAATGGCTCACTCTGACCTATCCACTCCACAGTCGATGCCACTGGATGAGAGAGCAGTAGTTTTACATTGTCAATGGTTATGTGTTCCATAAATTCTCTGAATCTTTCCTGTTGGTATTCTATATAATTTTATATTCCGGCAGCTATATATCCAAATAGAAGAAAATACGAAATAGTAACGGGGAAAATCTAATCACAGTGAGTTTTTCTCTGCATTGAAAATAGCTAAACCAATATTCTCAGAGAAACATCAGGATAAAAGGGGGAGACTCAGTTTTGTTGAAAAAGCCGGGGTGTAGGAATTAAATGTCCCACATCCCGGCCAGGAAAATTATTTGAACAGATCCGGATCATCGCGCTCTTCCCATAAAAATTTTGCCCTGTCATTCCATCTGTCTATCGCCGTGGTGTTTAGTTTGGGATTTTCTCTCATCTCTTCCAGTCTGGTGTTTTTGAGATTGGTAAAAACGCCAATGTAGGAGTGGGCCTTTTTAGACTCGTTCAACCGTAGACAGAGTGCTACAATAAGGTAAATCGTTTGCAGCTCCAACTCTTCTGAAGGGCAGTTTGACGTCCTGAACGCTTCACCAAAGTAACCCAATGCCTCTTTCAGTATGTCGGTATCATCGATATGGTTGTCCTGCATTATCTTGGCAACTCTGAGTGCATAGGAGCCGAGTTTGAAATATGAGTAGGGTTGCTCATGCCAGCTTTCAGCTTTGGCCCTTGACATGGCAAGTTTATAACTGTCGATAGATGCTTCGAAGTTACGTGGTCTGTTGAAGTAACTTGTAAAATCGCTCACCGGGCTAAGCTGCGCTTTTCTTTCACCGGTTCGTTCCTGTATGGACATGATTATATGGCTTGATAGCTGGCTTTTTACTTCGCCTGGCCCTGAGAGCTGCTTCTTTATGAAATCTTTTTTGTCGGGAGATGCAAAAAGACATCTGGGGCATACTGTTACCGCTAAGAGTGAGTAGTCAACCGTCTCGTAATTCATAGTTCCTTCATAGGAGGGAACAAGGAAGCGGTTTTGGACTACCTGTTGAGTTTTGGCGCGAAGCTCATATCCAGTTATCTTGTCCTGATTGCAGACTGGACATTTAACTGTGATTTCATAGATCGGGTCGTTTTCTCTGTTGGGTAAGCTGTCACTGGCTCTGTTCTTTTTTACCGCCTTGATTTTTTTTATATCTATTACAGGACCATACCGTCGCAGGTAGTCATTGACCATGTTAGGGTCATTTAGCAGAGCCAGAAGTCTTCTTTTCACTTCCACAACATCAATACTCATATGGCAAACCCCTCCTGGGAGACTGAGACACGGATAAGTTTTATTATGCACTAAAAAGGTGATACAGTCAAGAGGAGAGGTGAAATTTCTGGGGATGGGTTGTGAAATAAATCACAAGTTGTGCTGTTTTGTTTGCTGCGCTTCGATCCTGCTAAAAAAAGGCTTGCCAAAACAGCTAAGAGAAGCTATATTGAATTGTGAAAACTTTCACAGGAGGGTTATGTCTCACTCAATTCCGCTTCCCGCAGTTTCAAGACTCTGTTCTCTTTATCAGATTTTGGGTGATTTGGAGAGCAAGGGTGTAAGCAGACTGTCTTCCGGTGCACTTGGTGAGATGCTTGGGGTAGGAGCGCCTAATCTTAGAAAAGATATAAGCTACCTTGGGGAAAGCACAAGTGTGGGAGGTGGATATGAGATATCCAGATTAAGGGAACTGATATCCCGTAAGTTAGGGCTCAACAGCGGAAGAAAAACCTGTATAGCAGGGCTTGGACGCTTAGGCAGTGCAATAATGCAGCATTGCAGAACGGAACGGGAGTTTGATATAAAAGCTGGTTTTGACTCTAATATTAACCTTATAGAGACGATGAGCGCTCCGGTTGCGGTATTCCCTTCCTATGAGATGGTAGATGTAATCAGGGGTAAGGGTATCGAGCTGGGGATTCTTACGGTACCAGCTTCCGGAGCTCAGGAGTGTGCCGAGAACATGGTGAAGGGTGGAATCAGGGGTATAATTAATTTCACCCCTGTTGTATTAAGAATGCCGCAGGAAATTTTAGTTCGCAATATAGATCTAACGGGTGAGTTCAGGGCGCTTTCAGCGCTTATGTTTCTCAACAGGCAGTCTAACGTTTAGTTGCATTTAGGAGGTATTTGTATGGGCAGAGTGTATAATTTTTCAGCAGGACCTTCAACGCTTCCCGAGGAAGTTCTTAAAAAGGCCGCATCTGAGATGCTTGATTACAAGGGGTGTGGGATGTCGGTGATGGAAATGAGTCACAGGTCCTCTGCATACATGGAAATTATCACAGACGCTGAGAAACATTTGCGTGATCTGATGAATATACCTGATAACTACAAGGTTCTGTTCCTTCAGGGTGGAGCTTCAACCCAGTTTGCAATGGTACCGCTCAACCTTATGGGTAAGGCTCGCAAGGCTGATTATGTGAACACTGGCATGTGGTCAAAAAAGGCAATAGCGGAGGGTAAGAAGTATGGTGAGATAAGGACGGTGGCTTCTTCCGATGATAAGAACTTCAGCTATATCCCAGAGCTTAAAGCTGAGATGTTTGATCAGGAAGCTGCGTATGTTCATATTACACCAAACAACACTATTTTTGGCACCAAATTCAGCTCTGTGCCTCAGACAGGGGATGTTCCCGTTGTGGCTGATATGTCCTCATGCATACTTTCAGAGCAGTATGATGTATCTCGCTTTGGAATTATTTACGCCGGTGCACAGAAAAATATCGGTCCTGCAGGTGTAACGGTGGTGATAATCAGGGATGATCTTCTGGATCAGAGAATGGAAGTGGTACCTTCCATGTTGAATTACCAGATACATGCAGAGAATGGGTCTATGTACAACACACCTCCTTGCTACCCGATATATATCGCGAAGCTGGTTTTTGAGTGGCTCAAGGAACAGGGCGGGGTTGAGGTTATGCAGAAGAAAAATGAAGAGAAAGCAAAAGTTCTCTATGATTTTCTCGATAACTCAAAGCTGTTTAGTGCCACAGTTGCACCTGAGTTCCGTTCACTTATGAACGTTCCTTTTGTTCTGCCCAATGACGAGCTCAATGCCGCTTTTATTAAAGAAGCTGCCGGGGCAAAGTTTGTAAATCTTAAGGGACACCGTTCTGTTGGTGGTATGAGAGCAAGTATATATAACGCAATGCCTGCGGAAGGGGTGGTTGCACTTGTTGAGTTTATGAAGGAATTTGAAAAAAAGAACAGCTGATAAACTTACCCTAAACAAGGACTATCGACATGTACAAGATTCAGACACTTAATAAAATCAGCCATTTGGGCCTGGAGCTTTTTCCCAGAGATAACTATGAGATCGCCTCTGAAATAATTAATCCCGATTCAATCATTCTCAGAAGTTTCAATATGCACGAGTTTGATATCAACACCAGTGTAAAAGCGATATCCCGTGCCGGTGCTGGTGTGAACAATATTCCCGTAGACAAATGCACAGAAAAGGGTGTAGTTGTTTTTAACACTCCGGGAGCAAACGCCAACGGAGTTAAGGAATTGGTGCTTGCAGGTATGCTGATGTCTTCAAGGCGCCTTGTTCCCGGTATTCAGTGGGCCAGGGGGCTGGTCGGAAAAGGGGATCAGGTTCCAAAGCTGGTTGAAAAGGGCAAAAGTGATTTTGCAGGTCCGGAAATCAGGGGAAAGAAACTGGGTATAGTTGGTCTTGGTGCAATCGGGGTGATGGTTGCAAATGATGCTGTGGAGCTTGGTATGCAGGTCATCGGATATGACCCGTTTATCTCTATTGAAGCTGCCTGGGGGCTTTCAAGAAGTGTTAAAAGAGCAAAAGGCCTTGAGAGTCTGCTTGCTGAGTGTGATTATGTTTCACTTCATGTCCCTCTCAATGACAAAACAAAAGGTATGCTCAATAAGGAGCGCTTTGCAATAATGAAAAAGGGAGTGCGGCTGTTGAATTTCGCACGCGGAGGCCTTGTCAACAACAATGATGTCATTGCAGCCCTTAATGAAGGAACCGTTGCAGCTTATGTGACAGATTTCCCCGATGAACAGCTCCTTAAGCAGGAAAATGTGATACCTTTTCCTCACCTGGGCGCTTCAACTCCGGAAGCTGAAGATAATTGTGCGGTTATGGCAGTAAATCAGCTAAGAGAATATCTGGAGTGTGGGAATATTAAAAATTCGGTTAATTTTCCCAATTGTGAGATTGCCTATAGTGGTAATACCCGTCTTGTTATTGCAAACAAGAATGTTCCAAATATGGTTGGTCAGATTACCACTCTTTTGGCAAATGAGAAAATAAATATCGCCGATATGATCAATAAGCACAGAGGAGAACTGGCTTACAACATTATCGATATTGAAGGTTCTGCGAACAATGACATTCTTGACAAAATAAAGAAAATCGAAGGCGTCCTAATGGCTCGTCTGATTGAAGCACAGCCTGATAACAGGTGTTAAATCTGCAACGTTTGAAAGGTGAGAGGGACTTACAACTCTCTCACCTTTTTTTGTTTACCTCATGTCCTGAAACTATTACTAACCTCTATAAGCTGCTTTAGTTTTTGTATTGCCGCTTTTGAATCTATCGAATCTGCCGCCAACCTTATCCCCTGTTTCGCTTCATCACACATCCCTGCAGCGCAGAGTGCAAAAGCTGCATTCAATACTACAATATCCCTTGCAGCTCCTTTTTTCCCGTTCAGAATATCTCTGATTATCTGCGCGTTGGTATCAGCTTCACCGCCTCTGAGTTTATCATTTGATACCCGTTCAAATCCAAATTGTTCAGGACAAATAGTATACGTTTTGATTTGGTGATCGTTGAGTTCTGATACCTGTGTCGGTCCGGAAAGAGAAATTTCGTCCATGGAATCGTTCCCGTGGACAACAAATGCACGTGTTGAACCCATGTTTTTGAGAACTGAGGCCATAGTGTGGGTGAGATGGGGGGCAAAGACTCCAAGGAGCTGTCTTGAAGCAAGGGCTGGATTTGTCATGGGGCCAAGTATATTGAAAATTGTGCGCACGCCTATTTCTTTTCTGGCCTCAGCCGCATACTTCATCGCTTTGTGAAGAGTTGGAGCGAACAGAAAACCTATCCCTACTTCTTCCAGACAGGTTTTCATCTGCTCATGGTTGATCAGAATATTTACACCAAGAGCTTCCAGTACATCCGCACTTCCGCTTCTGCTTGAAACCGAACGGTTACCGTGTTTTGCAACCAGAGCTCCTGCACCAGCTGCCACAAGAGCGGCTGCGGTTGAGATGTTGAATGTATTGGTTCCGTCCCCGCCGGTCCCGCAGGTGTCAACGATATTCTGATCTGTCTGGGGGGTGATGAGGGTTACTTTCTCCCTCATGACCTGAGCTGCTGCGGTTATCTCTTCGACTGATTCCCCTTTCATACGAAGTGCCACAATGAATGCTGCGGTCTGTGCGTTTGTGGACTCACCATCCATGATGGCAGTGAAAGCCTCTTTGGCTTCATGGGGGTTCAGGTCGTTTCCTGATATGACTGTTTGTATGGCCTGGCGCATCTAAACTCCGTTTTCGGTGGACTATTCGGTCACAATATTATATAATAGGTAAAAAAAATAATTATGACAGACCTGGTTCACCAAAAAAAAATCACACACTTATGGTGAACTATCAAAATCATTATCATGATCAGGAGAATTTATTCTATTTATTCTCTGAGGCATAGAGTAATTTAGAGGATCCATGAGTAAAGAAGAGCTTAAAAGAACCCCCAAGGCAGTGTTTGTTTGTTCATCGGCACATTTTAAAGATATGCCCGAGTCCGATGATCTGGAGTATGCCATTGTAGGCCGCTCCAATGTCGGAAAATCCTCCTTTATTAACCACGTTCTGGAATCAGGGTCAATAGCCCGCACCTCCAAAAAACCGGGTAAAACAACTCTTGCAAATTTTTACCGGCTCGAGGACAACACGGTATGGGTGGATTTGCCAGGGTACGGGTATGCCCGCGCACCGATTAAAGAGAAGCAGCGCTGGAGTCGGCTTATTGGGGATTACTGCAGTAAGCGGAAAAATCTCGTGGGGCTGATCTGGCTTCTGGACATAAGACACCCGGGCAATAAGGTGGATTGTGAAGCGTGGAATTGGCTGTATGAGTTGGATATTCCGGTATTTCCGGTGCTCACCAAAAGTGACAAACTCTCCAAAAGCAACGAGATGAAAAGTGTCGCTGAATATAAGAGAAAGTTTGGATTCACTGTCGAACCAGTCCGTTACTCTGTTATGAAACACTCCTCAAGGGAAAACTTCTGGGATAACTTCCGCAGATGGAGAGAGAG
This sequence comes from Chitinispirillum alkaliphilum, assembly GCA_001045525.1. NCBI lineage: Bacteria > Pseudomonadati > Fibrobacterota > Chitinispirillia > Chitinispirillales > Chitinispirillaceae > Chitinispirillum > Chitinispirillum alkaliphilum. Next base: position 324,877 of record LDWW01000001.1, read on the forward strand.
TGTTACTGCCGGGAGTGGGGATGCTTAGCCGTTTGGTGGCTTTTATTAACTATCTTGGCAAGTCCGGCATGGAGATGGTTGATGATGTTGTTGGTATGGCAGGCTTGCTTTTTGATACTCTGTGTGCTGCAGCAGGAACCGCGAAAAATCTCAATGCCTCATTTTCGAATCAGATGTCCAGGCAAATCCTCTACACCGGTGTTGAGGCGTTTTGGCTTGTGGGAATAATTGCCTTTTTAGCCGGAAACACTATAATACTTCAGGCGATGAACAACATGCCGCTGTTTGGTGTAACTGAATACTTCGGTAATATTCTGGTTATTGCGGTGGTAAGGGAGTTGGGGCCTTTTTTTACGGCGCTGGTTGTTATCGGAAGATCGGGAGCCGCATTGGCTGCTCATATTGGAAACATGCGGGTCTCAAGGGAGATCGCTGCCCTTGAGGTGATGGGGGTGGATCCGGTTAACTATTTGGTTTTCCCGGGACTTGTGGGTATGATTGGGTCCATGATTTGTCTTAACATTTACTTCGATCTCATTGCCATAATCGGGGGATTGGTTGTGGCGAAAGTGACCGTGGATGTGCCGTTTTTGTTATTCATGGGAAAAGTGCTGGAAGCGCTGACCACTGTCGATGTCCTTGTTTCACTGGGTAAAAGCGTTGTGTTCGGTACCATAATTGCCATAGTGAGCTGTCACTATGGGTTTAAGGTTAAAAATATTCGGGGAGTGCCTCAGGCTTCGATCAGGGCCGTAGTCACTTCCATGACTCTGATTATTGTCCTGAACATACTCGTTACCATTGGTTATTATGCCTATTGAACTGCAGATCCAGAATATGGCATTCCAGTATGATGGGGTGTATCTGTTTAGAGATGTAAGTTTTACAGTAAAGCCGGGTGATGTGGTGATAATCTCCGGTAGAAGCGGGCATGGGAAAAGTACCCTGCTTGAGTTGTGTGCTGCTCTTCGACACCCTTTCTCGGGCAGGGTTCTGTGGAATGGGAAAAACATTGAAGAGTTTTCTAAACGGGAAATTCTTCTGATGAGAAGATCCATGGGCTATGTATTTCAATCCCATGCACTGATCTCAAATCATACGGTTTTTGACAATATAGCCCTGCCGTTGCGATCCGTAGGTGGTTTTCCAAACTCCTTCATAGAACGGGAAGTTAAGCGGTATCTGAGGGAATTCGGTATTGAGGGTATTGAAAGGGTGTACCCTGAGGTGCTATCTTCCGGACAGCTCAAAGCTGTTGCAGTTGCAAGGGCTCTTATAAGTAAGCCGCGGATTCTTTTCCTTGATGAGCCACTCAGTGGGGTGGATCCCCTGACTGCTCAGGATATCTTGAAAGTTTTATATTCCTGCTGGGAAATTGAAAGAATGTCTGTAATTCTGATCGCTCACAATCTAAATGTGTGGAATGGGGAAAATGTACGGAAATTTCTTCTCAATGCAGGGAAACTGGAAAACGCGCAAAACTATGCCCGAATAGATCGGGAATACAATCTGTAAAATAGAGAATTTTTATGTTAAACAAAAAGAGACGAACTGTTTCAGACGATCCGTTTGTGAGAAGGCACAGAACATTTTTTGTAGGTCTGTTTCTGCTGATCCCGTTGATTGTCATACCTGCGGTGGTGGGCTACACGTTTTTTAAAAGCCAGTTTCTTGGGCGGGATGTGACTCTTTATGCTGTGTACGATAACAGCTACGGGCTTAGCAGAGGAAACAGGGTCACCATTTCAGGCACCACCATTGGTCATGTCCAGGATATACAACTTCTCAGGGAACGCTTTGTGGTTGTGATGCTCAGAGTCAAACCCCAGTATCAGCACCTTATAAGGAAAGACACCAAGGCACTTCTCAAACAGATGAATTTTGTGGTAGGTGACTGGGAAATAGAGCTCACGGGGGGCAGTAGTGGCGTGGAAGTGGTTAAGGATTCTGACACGCTTCAATCTGAATATCCCCTTAGAATAGACAGAACTATAGAACAGATTACGGAGATGGTCAGTGTTGCCGGGCAGATTTTGCATCTGGTTCTCTCCGGTGAGGGAATGGTGGGACGCCTTTTAACAGAGGAAACTCTTTACCATGAATTCCAGCAGTTGGTTCGGGGGTACACCGGGCTCTCTGATGAGGCAAAAAGGAGTTTAGAAGGTGTTGATACCCTGCTTCAAACTCTTGATTTGGCTGCAAGGGGGGGACTGGAGCTGATAGACTCCATTCCCGAGGTTATCGGGTTGGTTAAACAGACTCTGGAAGAGACCCGGGAGCTTGTGGGCAATGTGGCTGAGTTATCCCAAACGGCTCCTGACATTGCTAAACGTCTGGAGGATAATCTGGAAGAGGCAGAGCTTATTATGCAGGGGCTTCAGAGAAACTGGCTTCTTAGAAGGATAATAGGTGAACAGCCAGACCCCTTACTGATTGATTATCCTTGAGGTAAATAAAAATGAGACAGGTAATTTTAATCATCATTTCGATAGTTCTGGGCTGTGGCCCCCGGAGTGGTGGCCGTAGTACTTTTGTGCAGAGTGGTTATGGGCAGCGGGCGTATGCTTCATTTGTATCCGGGAACTATCTCGAGGCCCTTGATCTGTATCGAAGGAGCTACGATCAGGCAAGGAGAGCAGATCTGCCCCGCAGGGCGGTTCATGACCGGTTCAATATGGGAAGAGTGTTTTATGAGTTAAGTAAGCTGGACAGTGCGATTGCTGTTTTTAATCAGGTGCACAGGGAAATGGTGCATCTTGAACAATTTACTTTTGCATCGAGGGCCGCGGCATTTGTGGCACTCTGTTATGCTCATCTGGGAAAAAGTGACAGTGCCGACCATTGGCATCAAAACTATAGAGAATACAGCGAATTGTCTGACCCCGTTTTCGGGGAGATGATTGCTGCACGGCTAAGCTGGATAATGCATAAGAACAGTGCTGCATATGAGGTATTTGATAAAATCGCCGATCTGCACCGAAGACAAAAAAATTATTCTGCGCTTGCAAGAACCCTCTTTTACATGGCTGAGATAAGGTTTGAACAGGGGAAGCTGGAAGAGGTAGAGTTGAAATTGCGGGAGTCTCTCAATGTATTGAATAAAGTTGATGAGAGTTTCTGGCGATGGAACGTTTTGTTGTCTTTAGCAGCTCTTTATTTTTGCCAGGGTGACCCGGGGAGTGGCAGCCACTATTATTACAGAGCTGCCAGATGTCTGCCAAGTGGTCTGGAGATCCCCGGGAAAGATCAGTTACTTCATTGTGGCTGGTTGTACCGGTAGCAGCGGGAGATATCAGGCCACTGCTTTGTGGAGCTTAGGTTGTCTTGTTCTGAGCTGCTCTTTTGCAATTTTCTTCTCATTTCTTTTTAGCGTATCAAGAATTTCCCTGAATTTCTTCTCTATTATTGCGGCTCCTTCATTTAGATGTTCATTGTCGATTATGTGCATAAATGAGCTTGGGTTGATAGTGGAGATGACCGTTTTACCCTCTTTTTCAAAAACTGCAATATTGCATGGCAGAACCAGCCCGAAGTGCTCCTCTTTTTTCAGTGCCTTGTATGCAAGCGGCAGATTTGCTACGCTCAGTATAAGGTAGCGTCCATATTTCACACCAAGGGTTTCTCTGAAAGCTTTATTGATTTTGCAGGAAGAGAGAATATCAAACCCCTTTTTTTGCAATTCTTTTATCAGTCCTGAAAGTATTACATCAAATGATACTTCGAAATATTGTACAATGCCGTATTTAGCCATAATTTTACCCCCGTTAACCAGTGATGAAGAGATATTAAGTTGTGTCTTTGTGCTCACCTGTAACAAAAACCGTGCCAGCCCAAAAAGCTCGTTTTCAGGCTGTTTTTTCTCTATTTGGAACAGTTTTTGCCTCTTGTTTTCTCCGAATCGAGAAAAGTAGAAAAAAATTATCAAAATCCGGAGCAGGAGGGGAAAATGGCAACCATCGCAGTGCTTGTTGATAATCTCTTTGAGGATGTGGAGTATGATGCTCCTGTGGAGGCTTTTAAAAACCGGGGGCATAAGGTTGTGGTGCTTGGACTTAAGAAGGGGGCTCTTCTCAGGGGAAAAAAGGGGGAAAAGGAGGTAAGGGTTGACATGGAGGTCGGCTCGGCTGATCCTAACTCTTTCGATGCACTTTTTGTTCCCGGGGGGTATTCTCCCGATCGGCTCAGGGCACATAATGAGCCTGTTATTTTCACCCGGGCCTTCTTTGATACCTCCAAACCGATTTTCCTCATCTGTCATGCGCCTCAGCTCCTCATCTCAGCCCGGCTGCTTGGGGGCAGGAAGATAACGGGGTGGAAATCAATAAAGCAGGATATTAAAAATGCGGGAGCGGAGTTTATCGACTCCCCCGTTGTGGTTGATGAAAACCTCATCTCTTCAAGGGGGCCGGCAGATATGTCACGTTTCATAGAGACAACGCTGGAAATGCTGGATAAACAGGACATAGGGTAAGCTTTTTCTAATTAAATACAACTTTTCCGTGCTAAACCAAATAGAGGAGGATTTGATGGCTGAATTTGTTAATCCCTTTTCAGGTGTGGTACCAGGGCGAAAACTCACAGACAGAGAACTTGCAAGGGCATTGCGTCTTTCACTCACTGCCGAACAGGAAGCGATTCACCTCTATGAGGCTTTGGCTGATGCGACCGATAACAAACTTGCCGCTGTTGTTCTTCAGGATATTGCTGATGAGGAGCGGGTCCATGCCGGAGAGTTTCAGCGTCTTCTGGAGTTGTTGTTAAGCGACGAAAAGGAGCTTATGGAGAAGGGAAGTGAGGAGGTAGAGGAGATGCGCCAGGAGGTGCAGGGTAGTGGAACCTCAGAGGGGGGGAAGATCAAAACTGTTGGTAATCTGAAAAAATAAGGGGGAGATTTATGGGTGAATATCTAAACAGAGATGACGCTCCTTTTGGGGATGAGGTTTGGGACACAATCGACAAAACTGTTGTATCCGTTGCCTCCAATGCTATGGCGGGAAGAAAATTGCTCAATGTAGAGGGGCCCTATGGGCTGGGGATGAAAAGTGTTTCTTTAAGGGATGAGCTGATAGAGGGGGATGAGGACGAGTTATCGGTATGGAGTTCCCGGTCAATTCCCCTCGCTATGATTTCCAGCAGCTTTAAAATCGATGGCAGGGATTTGGGGCACTATACCCGGGATGGTGTTTTGTTTGATATGAGAGAGGTGGTTTCAAGTACCCTGGAGTGTGCGAGGAAAGAGGATGAGCTTATTTTCAAGGGCTCAGAAGCGCTTGGGGTAAAGGGGTTGATGAACACACCGGGTGCATTGAGTTCGGAGCTGAAACCATGGAGAAACATCGGGGATCCGGCTGAATCTATTGCCCTGGCTGTGGAGAAACTTGACAAGGCTGGCTTTCAGGGACCCTATAGCATGGCACTGGCTCCCTCTCTCTACAATCGTCTCTTCAGACGTTACCCGGGTGAGGAGGTGCTTGAAATAGAACATCTGAGTGCATTGGTGAGTGATGGGATTTTCAAGAGTTCTGTATTGAGTGAAGGGGGGGTATTGGTTGCTTCCGGAGCGATGTATGGTTCTGTTGTTCTTGGTCAGGATCTCCTTACTGCCTTTGAAGGACCTTCCGGCAGAAGTTATGTATTTGTGCTTTCGGAATCTGTCGCTTTGAGGGTTAATGTGCCTCAGGCCATATGTGCATTGAAGCCTGCCGGATAAAAAAACAGGGGTGATTGTGCAGGGGCGGATCGTCTGCCGGGTTTGGCATGAAAATGACAAGAGCGAATCTTTCACAAGCCCGTTTCCGAAAAAGATATAAATTTATTGCTCCCGTGATAAAAAACAGATCCGCCCGAACTCATCCGCAGCTTTGTGCACAGCAATATTTAATTGGCTCTTAATGGATATCAGCCCCGGAATACAGGGTAAGTCTTGTTTGGGGGCTGAAATTTTGTTTTTCTTCCCCGTCTTGAGATCCTGCTTTCACCTTTTTTTCCAAACTGGCGGCACGGATATTGATTCTTCTTTAAAAGTGGCACGATTCTTTGGTGGGCAGATGCATCGTTTATCGATTGGCATGGTTTATGAACATTGGGGACTACTATAGCAGCACACATGTCCGTCGCAGGATGAAGGAATTTCTGGGGGGGGGTGAGAGTGGGGAGTTCACCGCCCGTTTCATAACCAGGTGTGATTCTCTCAGGCATGGCAAGGCACTGGGGCCGAAGATGCCCGGGGAGCTTGAGGATTTTCTCTCTCTGGGTTTGGATGTAAGTCGTTCTCTTTGGGACAGTGAGTCACTTTTGGTGCATCTGGATATAGAGTATGTAAATTTTGACTTTCCCGCAGAGCCTTATCTTGATCCAGACCGAAGTTTTCACCTGCAAAGACCTTCAGAAAATGCCACCGAGAAGTTTCTCCTACCCTACGGCATATCCCCTCTTCATCTGCTGAGTGGCAGGGGACATCACTTTGCCTGGCGTATTGAGAGGGGGTCTGCAGCTTACCGTCAGCTCTGTGAGATAGGGCATTTGCCCCTCCATCTTGAGAAACGTTACCAGGCGTTGTCAGAAGATCCTCTGCTTGGGGGTATTGACAGCGAATTGGGGGGGGCATATTGTGGTCTGGGTTTGGTTATGGAGTACATTGCCTGTGGTATAAGTGACCGGGCAAACCCTCAAACCTCAATCCCCGTTGAACTCACAGCGGTGGAAGTCCCTCCTCAGCAGAGGGGGCGGGAGGTTGTCTCCATAGACATCTCAGAGTACGGAGATCAGCTCAACACAAGAGCTGTGCGAATGCCTTTCAGTTTGTATCTCAAACCGTGGTGTCGCCAGGGTATAATGAGTGATGAGATACGGGGGAGAATACCTCTGATGGTCTCGGTGCCGCTTGTGGGGATGAGTTGTACAGAGGGGATATGGGTAATGAGGGATCTTGAGAAGGCTTCAGAGCTAGCGTGTGAAGTTTCGATGTATATCCCCGATTTCTCAGATCATATGCTAAAGCTTATCGGTGACTATATATCCAGTGAAACTGCGCAGTTTCACAGCTGGTATTACTCCCAGGAGCAGATCGAATCAGACCGGTGGAATTCAACTTACGATACCTTACCCTTTGATATCCTTCCTCCCTGTGCTGCGCATATTCTCCAATACCCCAACGACCTTCTTCTCAGACCCAGTGGCATTCAGTTGGTTGTCCGGGTGTTACTCTCTTTGGGGTGGCATCCAAGACAGATTGCGGGATTGATCCGTTCGAAATATGAGCGCAATTACGGGTGGGGCAATGAGTGGTATTATTATGATGCCGCTACACGGGCAGACTTTTATACCCGACTCTTTTCCGGTCAGGTTGTGAGCAGGAGGGATAATCTGAAACTCTTTACGTGCAAATCTGTGAAGGATTGCCGGTATTGTTTTTCTCAAAACAGTAACTGTGATCTGTGTGACTACAGAAAATCTCTTTTAGAAAGGGTTAAACATGAGCGATTGGCCAGTAGGCCTGTCAACAGGTTGTTTTTACCGAATGAGCATTTTTGATTGTCTCGAGATGATCAGAAGTGCCGGATTCAGGATGGTGGAAGTTTGTTCCTCTCCAATGCATCTTGATTACCACGACATAGAGGCTGTACGAAGGGCTTCTCAGAGGATGAATGAACTTGGTATGGAGCCCTATTCCTTCCACGCCCCTTTTGTAGATGTGGATATCTCCTCTCTTGACAGCAGAGTAAGGGAGGTTTCACAGCGTGAGATATTGGTTGCGGCTGAGGCTGCGGCTGTTTTTGGAGTCAGGCATTTTGTGATTCACCCCGGTCCCGATGTCTCATTGACATTTTCCGTTGAGGAGAAATACCAGAGGCTCAAAAACGCCTCCGCTGTTCTTGATAATGTAGCACGCAGATGCCAGCAGTTAGGGGTCGGGCTGGTGCTTGAAAATATGCTGCCGCACCTTCCCTTTGGCAGTCCAAGTGACATGATGTGGATTTTGGGAGAAATGGAAAACCTCAATATCTGTATTTGTCTGGACACCGGACATGCTGCTTTGTCTGGAGATATCTACAACATTATGTACAAACTGACCGGCCATCTTAGAATTATCCATGCTAATGATAACGGGGGAGCGGGTGATGACCATCTTCCACCAGGAAAAGGTGTTATCGATTGGAAAAAAGTGCTCTACGAACTGGGTGAAACAGAATTCCATGGGGGAATGATACTGGAGTTATCCGGGGCGGATACTGATCCTTATGAAACCCTTGAAAAAGCAAGGCAGGCAAGCTTATACATAAGAAAAATATGCAAGGAAATGTACTTGTCCAGACCACCCTCGGTCGAAGTACCCAATGTAAATGAGTGATGGGTGTTTTTCGCGAAAAACTTCCCCCTATGGGCCAGCTCTGTAAGGGTCTGCTGACCTGCTGAGGGGAAAGATAATCTTCGCAAAGAAATTTGTTTACACTGTTTCAATCTCCTTAAAAATCATTTCAGCCAACTCTTCGGCCTGCTGCTCTGTTTTCGCTTCAGCGAAACACCTTATTATTGGTTCGGTGTTTGAAGCTCTCAGGTGAACCCATCCATACTCACGTGTTATTTTCAGACCTTCGAGAAGGTTTGTGTTTTCTGATTGAAACCGTGTTGTTAATTTTTCGATCAGCTCCTGAGGGTTGGTAGAATCTGTGGGTATTTTCTTCTTTACTATAGGGTAGACAGGCCACATGCTTTTTAGCTCTGAAATACTCTTGCCTGTCTGGGCCATTAGTTCCAGAATCAGCGCCATTGCAGTCAGTCCGTCTCTGACTGTAGAAATGGCAGGGTAGATTACTCCTCCATTTCCCTCGCCTCCAATCATGCTGCAGTGCTTTTCCATCCCTTCCACCACATTGGCTTCACCGATTTTCGTTCTTATAACCTTGTTTCCGAATTTCCTCCCCACATCCTCTATTAGCATAGATGTAGAGAGGTTTGTTACAACCGGGGATTTTTTCTTTTCCAAAACATTTTGGAGGGCAAAAACAAGGGTCATCTCTTCTGATATGTCTTCACCGTTTTCCCCCATAGTTGCTAATCTGTCGGCATCGGGGTCAAATACAAATCCGGCATGAAGGTCGGAGTTGTTGCAGAGCAGTTGGCGAAGATCTCCCAGGTGTTCCGGTCTTGGTTCAGGGTTATGAACAAAGTCCCCATCCAGTTTGTTATGTACTCCCACCCACTCGACAGATAGTTGGTTTAGGAGTTGTGGGAAAACTGCTCCTGCTGCTCCGTTAATGGAGTCCACAGCGATTTTGAGATTTTTCGATGCTATAAGGGGGACATTTACCTGTGAGATGATTTTTCTGATATGGATGTAGGAGGCATCCACAGTCTCTTCCGGAGTGTCCTGGTATTTTGCAAAATCGGATTCTTTGGGTATTTGTGTGGATTTAAACTCCTGGTATATTTCTTCGCATTCTGATGCCCGGAAGAGTCTGCCGCTTGAGTGGACCATTTTATAGCCGTTGTATTGGTTGGGGTTGTGGCTTGCGGTGATAATGATCCCACCTGAGGCTTTCAGTGCGGAAACTGCAACACAGGTTGTGGGGGTAGGTGCGATCCCTATGTCGATTGGTTTTCCTCCTGCTGCACGGATTCCTCTGCATGCTGCTTTCATAAATCTTTCACCTGATGGACGGGTGTCTCTACCTATTATAATAGAGCCACCGTTAGCTAATCGTGTTTGGATGTATGCAATGGAGGACACAAAATGGTCATCAATAGTCTTATCTACTATTCCCCGTATTCCGGAAACTGACATTATGGGTAATTCTCTCATGATTAGATTCTCCTTTTTGGGCGGCATAGTATGTGCTTTTCAGTAAAATAAATGATTCAGTTCTGCTGGTGGAGAGTTTAGTTGGATTTGCAAAATCCCAGTCCTCCAGTCTAATTGGATCTTAGCATAATTAATCCGGGTACAACAGCTCATTGCGGTAAAAATGCGCTAAAGAGAACCAAGAGGTATGCAAATGGAAGCTGGAATAATATGGTCCTTATATGCTTTTCTTGTCCTTTTTTCTTTGCTGCTGATAGCTGCAGTTCTCAGGGGTATGCCCTGGTTTGCTGAGTGTGAGTTCTCCAGAGAAGTTAGAGAGTTTAACTGTGGAAATCTTAAACGTTTAAAACAAAGCCCATCTCCACTCAGTGGAACTGAGGATTTTATGCTAAAAATAGATAACCTGGAAAAGATGGTTTTCAACTTGAATAATTCAATTTCTGATCAGCAAAAACTTATCGATAAACTTATCAGAGACGGTGGGGCACAGAACCTCCAAATACACACCCTCGGAAGAGAAATGGAACAACTAAGCACAAGTTATTGCACGGTTATCAAGGAAAACCTTGCTCTGAAAGCTCAGCTAAGTAAAAAAACATCCGCTATTGAAGAGATAATTGTTCAGCCTGTGGAGTTTTTCAAGGCTTAATGTTTGGCTCTTTTAAGTTTTTTTTTGCTCGTTTTCGCACTAACAAACTGATTTTTAAGTGATCTCCTCATCTGGATATTTGATCTTTTAACAGATACCTCTTCTCATAGCTATATCCTGATTTTTTCCCTGTTCCCATGTCATAAAAACTTTTAATCACAGTTTAACTTTTAAATTTTTTGTCGGGGTAAAAAAACCTTGACATAAATGGCTATATAAAGTATTCTAAGGGGGAATAGTAGGTAATTGTGGGTAATGGTGGGGAAGAGTGGATGACCAGTTTTCGTGGAAGCTTCGATTATTCCATTGATGCTAAAGGAAGAGTCAATATTCCGGCTAAATTCCGGAAAGGGCTCAATCCCCAGGCATGCGATACATTTGTTATTGTTCGCGGGCCAACCAATTGCCTCAGAGCCTACCCACAGGATTTATGGGATATTTATGAAAAGGAGATCGCTTCTCGTCCGGAAACACGCCACACCCTGCGCCACAAACGTCTATTATTCAGTCTTCTCACAGATTCCAAACTCGATTCCCAGGGCCGTATCACTCTTACTAATAAGCAGCTGGCAGTTGCCGGGATAACCAAGGATGTCACTCTGGTCGGTCAGGCAAACTACATAGAGATTTGGGACAGCAACACATATGTGGAGTATCTGGCAAGTGAGGATGATTTTGATGATATGTTTTTTGAATCAGTAGAAGCGGGGCTGACCCGTGAGTCGTGAGGATTATCATGTGCCTGTTTTGCTTGAGGAGGTGCTTGATCTGCTCAATATCAGGGAGACTGGTACATATGTGGATTGTACACTCGGTGGTGGAGGGCATTTTTGGGCAATTGCATCAAGGCTCTCTGAAGGTGCAACTCTGGTAGGAGTTGACAGGGATGAGGATGCAGTCGATCTTAACAGGAAAAGAATTGGCTCACATTCATTTAGTATAGTGATCAGTCGGTGCCGGTTTTCTCAGTTTGATACTGTGCTTAAGGAGAATGGTATCGGCAGGGTAGATGGGTTTGTGTTGGATCTGGGGGTGTCGTCGCATCAGATAGATGAACCAGAGCGGGGGTTTTCCTATATGCAGGATTCGGTACTGGATATGAGGATGGACAGGGAGAGTGGGGTTTCGGCAAAAGAGCTTTTGCTCAGGAGTTCACAGGATGAGCTTGCTGATATTCTGGGGCGGTTTGGAGAAATAAGGAATCCGTCCAGGATGGCCCGTGCACTTAAAGAGTGGCTTACGCACAGCACTCTTGATACCTCACGGGACATTCAGGAGTGTATAAAAAAAGAGTATGGACCGCATGTTAAATATAAAGTGCTTTCAAAGCTTTTTCAGGCTTTGCGTATAGCGGTAAACAGGGAGCTTGAGGAGCTGAAAATGTTTCTTGAGAAAAGTTTGAAATTTCTGGCTCCCGGAGGGCGTTTGGCGGTAATATCATATCATTCATTAGAGGACAGAATTGTTAAGGAGTTTATCAGGGCAAATGAGGGACGCTGTGAATGTCCGTCAGATCTGCCGGTTTGTGTTTGTGATAAACCACCGTTGCTTAAGCGGGTTAATCGGAAAGTAGTTGTGCCTGGGGATGAGGAGTTGAAAACAAACCCCCGCTCCAGGAGTGCTCGTCTGAGGGTTGTTTCCAGAACTTCACTGGAGGGTTGATGAGCAGGAAAAAGTCTTCTGTAAATAATGTATCTGCGGTGTTTAAGATGCGCCATATGTTAATTATGGTGTCATTGCTCTCAGTTGTGCTGGCAGTACCTTTTATTATGGTATGGAAACAGGCATATATCAATACATCGTCACTGAGGATAGATGCGATGTCAGATACTCTTTCTGTTCTGAACCGGGAAATTGCTTATTTGAGGTTGCAGTGTGAGCACCTGGCTTCAAACAGAAGGATTGAAACTATTGCACGTGATGCTCTGGGACTTGAATATCCAGAATCGCATCAGATAATACTCTTGCCGGTTAATACTGGCAGAAAAAACACACTGCATTCAATCGGTTCTTTTTTCTCCGGTATATGGGCCGGAACACAAGTTAGTGAGGAATTGTGAATCAGTTTAAAGTAAGGCTGATTTTTGTATGCGTTCTGTTCACTCTGCTTGGCCTTGTAATGGTCAGCAGGTTATTTGCCATACAGATTCTTGAAGGGGAAAGATACGCAATGCGCAGTCGTGCCCAGGCTCAGCAGCGCAGGGAGCTTATAGCCAGAAGGGGTGCGATAAAGGATAGAAACGGAAGGGTGTTGGCCGCCAGCACGCAGGACCGTTTATCTGTAAATATGAATGTGCTTGGTGCAGAAAGCGATGAATTGACCACGGTCAGTCGTATTTATCCAAACGGCGATGTCGCAGGTCCGCTTCTTGGTTATATCGGCAGAGATGGCTACGGATTAGCAGGAGTTGAGTTTTCTTTTGATTATTACCTCAGGGGGGAGAATGGGTGGACAATAATCCACAGGGATGGTCATAATCATTCTTACCGCAAAATAGGCTTGCCGGAAAAGGAACCGGTGGATGGATCCGATGTTTACCTGACAATTGATCTTGAGATTCAGAAAACGGTGCAATCAGTTCTGAGTCAAACTGTCAGTGAGCTTAATGCAAAGGGTGGAATGGCTATAGTAATAGATCCCCGGAGTGGTAAAATACTGGCTATGGTAAATGAACCCTCATTCAATCCAAACCTTCCATCAAGGTATCCCCTTTCATCGAGGAAAAATCGCTGTCTTGGAGTTATTTACGAACCAGGTTCTACATTTAAGGTCGTTACTGCGGCAGCCGCTCTTCAGGAAGGGCTGATAACGGCGCAGGATACAATAGATGGGAACCAGGGAGTTTACCGTATACATAATGAGGTGATTCGGGATATTGTACCAAGGGGAAAGATCACTTTTGCAGAAGCAATGAGTTATTCAAGCAATGTCTGTTTTGCAAAGACTGCGAATATGCTTGGTAATGAGAGGTTTTTCCGTTATGCAAAAAACTTTGGGATGGGAGTAAGAACCGGGGTTGATCTGCCGGGGGAAGAGGAAGGGATACTTCACCCTGTAAGGTCGTGGTCTGGAAGAACACGGGCTACCATGGCAATAGGGTATGAAGTTTCAGCAACATTATTACAGATGATGATGCCGTTTGCATCTGTGGCTAACGGGGGAATTCTTGTGACCCCTATGATCTATGAGAGGGTTGTGGCTCATGATGGCAGTGAAGTTAAAACCGCCCGGTATAAGCCGGTCAGGCGTGTCGTAAGTGAAGAGGTTTCAAGGGAACTTCGTGATATGCTTAGAAAGGCTGTGGTGGAGGGAACGGGGAGAAATGCAGATGTCCCCGGGATATCAGTTGCCGGCAAGACCGGAACCAGTCGCAAAAGTGGTATCGGGGGGTATGCGGAGAACCTGTATTGGTCATCATTTATCGGATTTGCACCTGCGGATGACCCGGTATTGCTTTGTGGGATAGTGATTGATGAACCTGGTGGTGGTGAGATGGGAGGAGCAGCAGCAGCCCCCGCTTTCAGGAAAATTATGACTCAGATAATCAGTAATCCGAGGCTTGACTATGCAAGAAAAATACTTCGTCATCCGGTAATTTCTGAAGATGAAAAAAATCAGCCCTTCAGGGTGGGTGAGTATGTGGGGGCTTCAATCGAATCTGTTAAAGCAGATTTAGACAAGACAGAGGTTTCTGTTTTGGTTATAGGCACCGGAGATTATGTAAGGTATCAGAGTCCGGCAGCGGGCAGCCTGATAGAGAGAGACGGTGAAGTGATACTTTTTGTAAACAGAGTGGCTGAAGAGGAACCTTCGGAAAAACTTGTACCAAATCTTGTCGGCAGGGATATGCGGGATGCATTCAATGTGCTGAACCTAAAAGGAATAAACAGTGTAGTTGTGGGAGGTGGCAGGGTAAAGAGGCAGGTCCCTGCTCCTGGTGCATTTTTTGGTGAAAATCAGGCATGCACTCTTTTTTGTGCCTTTGAGAGATGAGTATTTAATAAGGTAATTACCAAAGCGAAATGAGAATAAACCAAAAGAGTAGGATAATATAAATGTTACTGTCAGAATTGATGAAAAAGGCCGGGATTGAAGTTTTAAGCTGTGGCTCGGATACAGATCCTCTTATACAGGGAATTGCATATGATTCGCGTATTGTGAAAAAAGGCGATCTTTTCATCTCGATTCCGGGGCTGAAAGTTAACGGAGATCAGTTTATAGAGAAAGCTGTTGAAGCAGGGGCAGTGGCGGTTTTTTCCGAAAACCCGCAATCCGGCATTGGTGTCCCCTGGTTTCAGATAAAGAACACCAGACTTTCACTGGGCAGACTGGCTGAATCGTTCTGGGATATTGATCAGAATTCTCTTGTCAATGTCGGGATTACCGGAACAAACGGGAAAACAACAACTTCCTATTTCTATAAACATTTGATGGATCAGTTGGTTGGATCTTCTGTTTCATGGATGTTTGGAACTGTTGAGTCTTATCTTGGGGAAACGGTATTGGATTCAACCCATACTACACCAGAATCAATCAATGTATTTCGACAGATTGGGACTGCTTCCAAACCGCCGCGTTCTATTGTTATGGAGGTTTCCTCCCATGCGCTCTCACTGAGCAGAGTCAGTGGGATGAAATACGATATCGCTGTATGGACAAATCTCACCCAGGATCATCTCGATTTCCACGGCACTATGGAGGAGTATTATAAAGCAAAAAAGCTTCTCTTTACAGATTATCTTAAGAAAAACGGAACTGCCATTGTTAATATAGATGATCAGTGGGGTAAGCGGTTGAACCAGGAGTTGTCCGGAGCTGTTAAAATTGTGACATACGGAAAAAGCAAAAATGCAGATGTTCGGGTCACGGATTCGAAATGTGATTGGAGCGGATGTTCTGTTGAGCTTGAATATAAATCTGAAAATTTTAAATTCCACTCTCCGCTTAAAGGGCACTTCAATGTGTATAACATGGTTGCAATGGTTGCCGGGGCGTTTGCATTATCGATAGACAGTCAGAAAGTGCAGAGTGCTTTTTCATCCCTGAACAGGGTTCCGGGCAGGATGGATAAGGTGCCGGTGGATGCTCCGTTTGTGGCTATTGTAGATTATGCCCACACCCCGGATGCGTTGGTGAATGTGCTGCGGGCAGCACGTTCTCTCACTTCCGGAGAGCTGATTTGTGTGTTTGGATGTGGCGGGGACCGTGACAAAAGCAAAAGGCCCATAATGGCTCAGGCTGTTACCAGCAACTGTGATGAGGCCATAGTGACTTCCGATAATCCCAGAAGTGAAAAACCCGATTCAATCATTGCTCATATTGTAAAGGGCGTTCCTCTGGATTTCCCCCACCTGGTTATCTCTGATCGCAGGGAAGCAATAGAGTGTGCAATAAAGAGGGCTAAAGCGGGTGATTGTATTGTCATCGCAGGAAAAGGGCATGAGGAGTATCAGGAGGTAAACGGTGTGAGGCATCATTTCAGTGATATCGAAACAGTTCAGGAAATTTTTGAAAAATTAGACAAAAATAATACGGGTGATAAATGAGTTCTAAATCAAACACATCTCTCACATTAGGTACTCTTGTCGATTGGGGAAGAGGTTACTCTGAGATGTCTGATTCTATGTGTTCAAAAAAGGTCGGCACAGTCTGGAATGATTCCAGGAAAGTCACCAGGGGTGATGTGTTTGCAGCGTTCCGTACAGAATGTAATGACGGACACAAATTTGTAAAGGCTGCATTTGATAATGGAGCCGTAGCTGCGATAGTCGATAAAAAGGGAGTAAAGGATGTTGCAGAAACTCTCAGAAATAAGTGTATCGTTGTAAATGACACACTTAAGGGCGTACAGCGCATGGCTGCCCGTTATAGAAAAGAGATGGGACTACTGGTTATAGGGATAACCGGTTCAAATGGTAAAACTACAACCAGAGCTTTTATCTCTTCAGTGCTGAGGAATGTTATCAAGGTAGGGGAAACATATACAAACTGGAACAACCATATTGGTGTGCCTCTGAGCCTTTTGCGCTTTGAGGGCGATGAGTGGGCCGGAGTTATAGAGATGGGGGCTAATCACGAAAACGAAATTCGCCCCTTGAGTAAACTTGTAAAGCCCGATATAGCGGTGATATCAAATATCGGATATGCGCATGTGGGATTATTCGGTTCCTTGGAGAAAACTACAAAAGCCAAGTTTGAAATATCTGAGGGCTTGAGCCGTGACGGTTTTATGCTTCTCAACGGAGATGATGCAAGACTGGTGAAGGGTGCTGCTGAGCGGGGATTGAAGAGTGTGTTTTACGGCACATCACCTCGTTGTGATATCAGAGTCAGAGATGTAAATGTGTGCCCCGAGACAGGTATTACCTTTACTGTTGATGGTCAGGAATACCTTTTGAGAATGCCGGGTCGTCATTTTATCTATTGTGTGCTTCCGGCAATATATATCGCAAAGCGCTGCAGAGTTCCTGATGAGGTTATAAGGGATGCGATTGCAGATCTTGAGCCTGTTTCTTTGCGGGGCATGGTTAAAGAGAAAAATGATGTCCGGTTTATTGTTGACTGCTACAATGCAAATCCGGGGTCTATGGATTCTGCTATCGCCTACATGCGAGATATTACAGAAAGTACCGGTAACAGAGTGGCTGTAGTAGGGGATATGCTTGAACTTGGAGTTTACAGCAAAAGACTTCATAAGAGACTTGGCAGTCGACTGGCGAAAGCTGATTTAAAAATTATCGTTGCGGTTGGGGAGTTTGCTGAAGATGTCATAGAAGGAGCCAGAAAGGAAGGCTTTCCTGTAAAGAGAATTTTCGGGGCGAAGAATGCAGATGGAGCGCTGGAGGTTTTGAAAAACTCTCTGAAAGGTGGAGAGACTATACTCTTGAAAGGTTCAAGAAGTATTGGGCTGGAGAAAGTGTACGAGGGATATTGATATGAGAGAAAGGGAGTTTTTAACAGATCTGCATAATCATCTGCCTCAAAAGGTAGCTGTGCTTGGAGCGGCGAGGAGTGGTATTGCTGCAGCCAGGTATTTCAGAGACCGAGGGGTACGTGTGCTGATTAGCGATATCTGCGGTGAAGAGAAACTTTCTGTGACACTGAATGAAGCCAGACTCAATGATATAGAACGTGAAGCTTTGGGGCATAGTGAACGGGTTCTGAATTGTGATCTTATTATCCTCTCACCGGGGATCAGGTCTGAGCTTGACATATTGAACAAAGCCCGTGATATAGGCATTCCTGTTTGGTCTGAAATTGAGCTTGGTTTCAGGGCTTCAAACGCAAATTTTCTTGCACTAACCGGATCCACCGGGAAAAGCACAACCGTTTCCATGCTCTCTTCTGTTCTTGAATGTTCCGGGAAAGAAACGGTATTGGCCGGAAATATCGGTTTGCCTTTGATTGGTATTTCCCCCTCCCTTTCTCAAGAGACTTATGTGGTTGTCGAAGTGTCAAGTTTTCAGCTTGAAACGATCGATACTTTCAGGCCAAAAGTATCCGCCATTCTTAATCTTATGAAAAATCACCTCGACAGATATGACTGTGAAGAGGATTACTATCAGGCCAAAAAGAGAATCGTTGAGAATCAGTCCGGGGACGATGTGGTGGTTCTCAATGCGGATGATCCCAAACTGAGGGAATGGTCTGAGCAGATAAAAAACAATATCAGTATTGTATGGTTTGGATTGGAGCCTTATGGTGAGGAGTG
The DNA here is from genome assembly GCA_001045525.1 of Chitinispirillum alkaliphilum. Taxonomy (NCBI): domain Bacteria; kingdom Pseudomonadati; phylum Fibrobacterota; class Chitinispirillia; order Chitinispirillales; family Chitinispirillaceae; genus Chitinispirillum; species Chitinispirillum alkaliphilum. The sequence goes on from LDWW01000001.1 coordinate 343,040, forward strand.
TTTTTATCTATCTGAGGGAAAAATAAAGTACAGGTCTGCCGGCAGAGAAGGGGAGATACTGAGACTTTCTGATATGAAACTCAAGGGTGAGCATAATCACCTCAATGCATGTGCTGCAGCCGCTATGGCATTTGTCTGCGGAATATTACCCGGTACCATAGAGAAAGGACTCAATTCTTTCCGTGGACTCTCCCACAGACTGGAATTTGTGGAAGAAATTAGTGGCGTGGGGTTCTATAATGATAGTAAAGCAACTACGGCGGAGTCGATAATCTGTGCTGTCAGGGCATTTGACACAGGGGTTCATCTGATCGCAGGTGGCCGCGATAAGGGGTGTGATTTTGACAGTGCAAGGGAAGCCGTGGGTGAGAATGTAAAAAGCATTGCTCTTATTGGTGAAGCATCGGAGAGGATCGCTAAATCCTGGAACGGTCTTGCTCCTATGGAGTGCTTTACAGATCTGGAGAGTGCTGTGGAGTACGCCTTCAAAAATGCATCCATATCAGAGCAGGTTGTGTTCTCGCCAGGGTGTTCAAGTTTTGATATGTTCAGGAATTTTGAACAAAGGGGTGAGATGTTTCGCAAGGCTGTAAGGAATCTTTGTGGGGACAGGGTAAAATGAACGGACGATTGGGAAAGATCGACATGGGATTGTTTGCAGCGATACTGTTTCTATTGGGTTTCGGTATTGTGCTTGTGTACAGTTCCTCTTTTGCTCTTGCACATCAGAGATTCGGAGGAGCTGATTTTTTTCTTTCCCGTCAGGCTTTCAGAGCTTTTCTTGCGATCCTTAGTCTTATGGTTTTTATAAATGTAGATTATCATTTTTTTGGAAAGATAAGCGGGATATTGTTTCTGGTGGCAGCCGGGATGTTGCTATATGTTCTGTTCCTTCCCGATAGTCATGCCATAAATGGAGCAAAACGTTGGATAACGTTCGGCTCGATAAGATTTCAGGTGTCTGATTTTGCACGTCTTGTGCTTATACTGTTTGTTGCCCGTAAATGTGAAGAAGCCGGACCGCAGATAAGGGAATGGAAATCGTTTCTTCAAAATTTCATAAAAATTGCCATTATATGTGTGCTTGTTGTGCTTGGACCCGATTTTTCCAGCTCGGTGATCATTGGTAGTATTGGGCTGGCGATATTGTTTGTTTCGGGTGCAAAAATTTTTCACATAGCCGGATTGGCCGCATCAGCCTTACCATTAATGGTGCTTCTTGTAATGCGAACCCCTTACAGATTCAACAGGGTGATTGGGCATATCAATATGAGTGGCAGAGATGAAGATTTGGGATATCAGGCATTCCAATCACTTGTGGGTCTTGGTAATGGGGGACTTTTTGGGGTAGGGCTTGGCAGAGGGGAGCAAAAGTATTTCTATCTTCCCGAACCCCACACCGATTTTGCTTTCTCCATTCTGGGTGAGGAGATCGGATTTCTGGGGGTAATGCTGATAATTTCTGTTTTTGTGTACATCATCTATAAAGGGATGAAAATCGCGATGCATGCTCCTGATAAAATGGGTCAGCTAATGGCTTTTGGTTTTACTTTTACCCTCGCCGTTTATCTTCTGATCCACACGTTTGTCAGTACTGCTCTTGTACCTACAACAGGAGTGCCAATGCCTTTCCTCAGTTATGGAGGAATGAGCCTGATATTTACAATGATGAGTATGGGGATACTTCTTAATATCTCCAGTCAGACAAAGATACCTGTTAAGGTTAAAGAGTCTCGAGCCGGTTTGAAGAGGGCCGGGAAGAGGACCAGGAATAAATGAAAAAAACAAACAGTAATAAAAAAGCTTATCATATGATGCTGGTGTCCGCTGGCTTGAAGGGGTGTACTATGCCTGCGGTATCAGTGGTTTTAGAATTGCGTCGCAGGTGTACCAATGTCTCATTTGCCTGGGTTGGAAGTGGACATAAAGGTGAAAAAGAGGTGTGTAAAAAGTACAACATCTCTCATATTTTATTGGAATCTGTAAAGGTTAAAAAAGGTGAGGGACAGATACCTGGAATACGCTTTGTCGGAGAGCTTTACAGGTTCAATAAGATTATGAGTAAAGACAAGCCAAGCGCAATTCTTGCATTTGGAGGTCAGGAGTCAGCCCCCGTGCTGGCCGCTGCACGTCTGAAGAGGATTCCCTATTACCTGATGGAAAGCAATGCTGTTGCCGATCCGGTGAACAGGTTTTTTGCTTCCGGGGCAAAAAAAATCTTTCTTGGTCACTCCTCAATAAATCTTAATGTGCTGCATGGAACAAAAGAGGTAACAGGTATTCCTGTTCGTCAGGTTGTAAAAGGCTATAATAAAACAGAATACCCTTCCGATTTTGACAGATCTAAAACCACTGTCCTTATCTGTAATGGAGAAGGGTACTCCTCATCTTTTAACAGCTGTCTTATTGAAACCGTTAAAGAGTGGCTTGAAAATGGAATGCAGGTTGTATGGCAGACAGGAGTGAGGGATTATGGGGCCTTAACGGAGATGTTCAAAGGATACAGGACTCTTTTTCTGTTTTCTGAAGTAAAGGACCTCTATCCCTTCTATGCTGCTTCTAAAATTGTAGTTGGAAGAAGCGAACCGGATTTTCTGGCAGAAATAGCCTATTTCGGGTTGCCTTGTATGCTGATATCTTCACCATCTTCGGGAAACAATGTGCAGTGGCTCAATGCCGGACTTGTTCAGAACCAGGGCTGGGCAAGAAGATTTCAAGAGGGGCAGAATTGTGGGGAGCAGCTTTACAGCTCAGTTAAAGAGATCCTTCAAAACGAACAGGTGTTTGAAATGATGTGCAGAAAAGCTCTTGACAATGCTCCTATTAACGCTGTAAACCGAATATCGGAAGTTATAATTAATGATCTGGGGATAAAAGCATGAAGCAGTTTAGAAAACAGATACACATGGTCGGTATTGGTGGTGCTGGAATGTGCCCCATTGCTGAGCTGCTGCATGAATCGGGACATATGGTTACCGGAAGTGATATGCAGAGAACAGAAGCAACCCAGAGACTTGAAGCTGCAGGTATAAAAATACAGTACGACCACACACCTCTACTTGCAAGAAGTGCGGATCTGCTTATTTATTCAAGTGCTGTAAAGACTGATAACCTGGAGAGAGTTTTCGCGGCTGAAAATGGTATTCCCGAGATGCGCAGGGCGGAGGTGCTTGGGGATTTGATGCGAAATCATTTCACCGTTTGTGTCTCCGGTACTCACGGTAAAACAACCACTACTTCTCTTATAGGGGCGCTGTTCTGTGATGCGGAAGAAAACCCAACCGTGCTTGTGGGCGGGATGCTTAGAAATACAGGTTCACATGCTGTTATTGGTAAAGGAAGGGTGATGATTGTGGAGGCCGATGAATATGACCGTTCATTTCTGGCCATGTATCCATCCATTGCAATAATCACCAATATTGAAGCAGATCATCTCGACTGTTACAATGACCTTGATGATATCAAAAATACTTTTGTCCAGTTTACCGAAAGAGTACCTTTCTACGGAGCCGTTATTGCCTGTATAGATGATCCGGGAGTGCGGGATATTCTCCCCGGGATCGAAAGAACTATTATTACCTACGGCCTTCAGGAAAATGCTGATTACCGGGCTGTAAATGTAAAGAGTGCAGATGCACAGTGTGTTTTTGATGTTTTGCATAAAAACACCATGCTGGGTTCAATAAAACTAAACCTGCCGGGAATGCACAATCTCAGAAACGCTCTTGCATGTATTGCTTCCGGAATGGAAATGGGAATAGATTTTGAAACCATTTATAAAACCCTGTCATCTTTTGAGGGTGTAAAGCGAAGATATGAAATACTGGGAACCTTTGGTGGAGTTACTGTGATTGACGACTATGCTCATCATCCCGGAGAAATAAAAGCTACTCTTGAAGCCGCAATGAACGGAGGATATAAAAGAGTATTTGCTGTTTTTCAACCCCATTTGTATAGCAGAACACGGGATTTCATGGATGGCTTTGTCTCAAGTCTTTCGTTGGCCGATAAGGTTCTGATTACCGACATATACAAAGCCAGAGAGTTGCCCATTGAAGGTGTTGATGCCTCGATGATCGCAAAGCGTCTTGAGGGTACCGGTCATGCATATGTTGATTTTTTCAAAAATAAGAGCACTATTATTTCTCATCTGAAAAATAATGTGGAGCCTGGTGATGCGGTGGTGTTTATGGGTGCAGGGGATATATGTAAAACAGCTCTGAATTTCGCTAAGGAGCTTCGGGGTGAATAAGCGAACAGGTGCAAACAGCAGAAAATCAGCTGCTAAAAAAAAACAATCACGTAATCGTGTTGCAAAAAAGGTCATTTCGGCAATTATGCTTGTGTCCTGTGTGATTGCTGTTCTTTATTTTGGGTGGCTGGGTGGCAGGGAACTTTATGTTTTTTCTGTTGAAGCGCTTGATTCATCGGATCTGCTTTCTGTTAAACAGGTGGAAATAAAAAACTCTACACCGGAGATGGAGAGAAAAATTGATTCAGTTATAGACACCTTGATAGAAGAAAAGATTTACAGAGTAAAACCCGGTAAGATCATCTCCGCATTGGAAACTATTCCTGAAATCAGGGATGTAAAGGTAAGGAGAAGCTTACGGGGAAAGGTGACAATAACAATAAACAAAAGGACACCGTTTGTTCTTTTTCAGGCTGGTGAAATGTATCTGGCAGACAGAGAGGGCGTGGTTTACCCGGTTAAAACAGGTGTGTTCTATGAATACCCTGTTATTACAGGAAGTAAAATTGAAAATGGCAAAATATACAGTCGGGATTTGGAGTATGTACTGAATTTAATCGATTATGCAAAAAGAATGGACAAGGTTTTTTACAGACAGATTTCACAAATTAATATGAGTGATTCAAATCAAATTTACTTCACTTTCTCATCTTCACCGGTGAAGTATATAGTTCCAAGAATCGGATTTGAATCACGCTTGGCCCATGCAGAGAAAATTCAACAAATGATTACAGAAGGATTATGGGATCCTGAAAGTGTGAACTTAAGTAGTCGCGATCTTGCTTTTTTGCGTTTAAATTAGAGGGATCTTTACGTAAATAAATGTGTGTGAAAGGAAGTAGGTTATGAACGAGAATTTATTTGTAGGTCTGGACATCGGTACTACAAAGATTGCCTGCATCATCTCTGAGCGTGATTCAAGCGGGGCTTTGAAAATTATCGGGGTCGGTGTAAGTCCTTCAGATGGTTTGAGAAAAGGTGTGGTTGTAAATATAGATAAAACTGTTCGTTCTATTCAGAAAGCTGTGGAAGAAGCTGAACTTATGGCCGGGGTAGATGTTAACAGTGTGTGGGTGGGGATCGCAGGGGATCATATAAGGGCTATTAATAGTAAAGGTGTGGTAGCGATTTCAAGGGATGATAATGAAATCTCACAGCTGGATGAGGACCGTGCAATAGATGCTGCAAAAGCGGTCTCTATACCTATGGACAGAGAAATACTCCATGTGATTCCCCAGGAATATGTTGTTGACGATCAAAAGGGGATAAAAGATCCAAAGGGTATGTGCGGAGTAAGGCTGGAGACACAGGTACATATCATTACCGGGGCTATCACCAGTGCGCAGAATATAGATAAAAGTGTAAAGAAAGCTGGTCTGAGCGTAAGGGATCTTGTACTTGAACCGCTTGCATCCTGTTACTCGGTTCTTGAAAAGGATGAAAAGGAGCTGGGAGTAGCGCTTATCGATATGGGTGGGGGCACAACAGATATCGCGATATATTTTGATGAGAGCATTCGTCACACAGCGGTGGTTGGTCTGGGCGGGAAAAATGTTACCAGTGATATTGCAATAGGAATCCGCACACCAATTGACAGAGCTGAGGAGATAAAGAAACAGTACGGATGCTGCTATGCGCCTTTTGTAAAATCCAATGAGTTTATCAGCGTTCCCGGAGTTGGCGGCAGGGAGCAAAGAGAAGTATCCAAAGCAGTGCTTGCATCCATTATTGAACCCAGAATGGAGGAGATCCTCTCTCTTGCTCTAAGAGAGATAAAGAGGACAGAATACAGTGATATGCTTGGTGCCGGTATTGTCCTTACTGGTGGAGGGTCACTTATGGAGGGGGTTCAGGAACTCGCAGAGAAGGTCTTTGATATGCCGGTTAAACTGGGTGTACCAAGTGGGTTCGGTGGTTTGACTGAAGCTGCCAAATCACCCATTCATGCAACAGGAGTGGGGCTGTGTATGTATGGAATGGAACAGGCTGGTGAGACGACTTCCGGAAAAAGTACGGGAGGAGAGGATAATTTTAAACAGATTTACGATAAAATGAAATCCTGGGTTAAGGATTTTTTCTGATTTGCATTATACAACTAAGTTTAAATTATAAAAAAAAATCAATTTAAGGAGGGGGGCCTTATGATGTTTAAGATGGAAGAGAACTTTGACACTGTTGCAAAAATGAAGGTGATTGGTGTCGGTGGAGCCGGTGGGAATGCTGTTAACAGAATGATCAGTGCCGGGTTGTCAGGTGTTGAGTTTATCTCTGTGAATACAGACGCTATGGCACTTGATAACAACCAGGCAGCACAGAGACTTCAGATCGGTGAAAGGGTAACCAAGGGTTTGGGAGCAGGTGCTAATCCCGATGTTGGGAAATTGGCAATGGAGGAGGATCGGGATAAAATTGCGGCATTTCTTGAAGGTGCTGATATGGTTTTTATTACCGCTGGAATGGGTGGTGGAACAGGTACCGGAGGGGCACCGGTTGTTGCAGAAATCGCTCAGGAAATGGGAATACTTACTGTTGCAATAGTCACAAGACCCTTTCTGTTTGAGGGAAAGGTAAGGGATAAGAACGCAAACAGAGGGATCGATGAGCTTAGGAAAAATGTTGACACCATTATTATCATTCCCAACCAGAAACTTCTTACAATTGTCGAACGGACCACTTCCCTTATAGATGCTTTCAAGACGGCTGACGATGTACTCTATCAGGCTACAAAGGGAATATCTGATCTGATTTCTGTGCATGGTCTTGTTAATCTGGACTTCGCAGATGTGAAGACGATAATGAAGGAAATGGGTGATGCTCTTATGGGTACAGGATATGCCGAAGGTGAAAATCGTGCTGTTCTGGCCGCTGACAGTGCTATTAACAGTCCGTTGCTGGATGATATCTCTATTGCCGGTGCTAAGGGCATACTCATCAATATCACCGGTGGTGAGGATATGACTCTGTACGATGTGAGTGATGCAACTCAGACTGTATATGATGTTGTAGGGGAAGATTCTGATGTTAACATCATCTTCGGTGCTGTTACCGATCCTTCTCTTAACGGTCAGCTCAGGGTAACTGTGATTGCCACAGGGTTCAATGATGATGCAATTGAGAGGAAAAGACAGGATGCAAGTGCTCCGAAAATGTCTGTAAATCTACCAAAATCAAAATCAGAGCCAGAGAAAAAAGTTGAACAGCTTTCAATCTCTCTTCCACCGCGTGAAGAAAAACAGGAAATCAAAGCTCAACCGCTTTCTGTGGAGAATGCAGAAGCAGAAAACCAGGTCAAAAGCTCTGAAGCTGAACAGAGAGAAGTCAATGAGGAAAGAGCTCCTAATACTTCTGGTATAGAAGTTCCCGCTTTTATGAAAAAAGAGAGCACAATGAAGGAAGCAAGAGTCTACGTATCACGTGGAAGTGTAATCACCCAGTATGAAGATGATATGGATGTTCCTACATTTCTGAGAAAGCAGATGCAGTAGTACAATATCTAAACACAAGAGCGCTGGTAGTGATCTTTAGATGATAACTACCAGCCTTATGTTAAACTTTTACCTGGGGAGAGTCGGTATTGAGTGAATGTGAACTTGAACTGATTCGCATGGCGCAGGGAAGACATCAAAAAATTTACCCCTGCAGCGACAAAAAAGATCTCAATGAGTGCTTTACAAGGCATGGTAACACCATACTTCTTTGGTATAACACAGAGGATATGAGCACCCATGTTATCCGTAAAAAATTAGGTGAAGTTGCAGAGAGCTGAAATTATCCGGGAGGCCACTCCATTTTTCTTCCGCTGAGGATATGAAAATGGATATGAAAGACGCTCTGGCCCGAATTCTCGCCGCAATTAAGAACTATTCTGTAGCCTTTTACCTCCAGCTCATGGGCGGTGATGAACTCAGATATCGAAACCATCATCCCTTTAAGCAGATCATGATCTTCTGCTGGAATGTCCTGGATTGCGGCGTAATGTTTTTTGGGAATAGCGAGATAGTGCTCCGGAGCCTGCGGATCGATATCCTTGATAAACACAGCATGTTCGTTTTCATGAATTATACTTGTCGGGATCTCCTTATTGATAATTCTGCAAAACAGGCATGAACTCATCTGTGACCTCCTTTGTTGTTGATAACACTTCTGAAACTCAAATTAATTCATTGGAGGTGCCAATGTCGATAACCATAAAAATTGGATTGAACAGCTTGATGCCACTCCACAGAGCGGCCATGTATAAGGTGGACAGGGTAGGTTGTTTGCCATATACATCAATCAAAGGGAAAGTGCAAAACTGGAAAATCCAGAATCATACAATATAGTTAAACTGTATTACAAATTGCCTTTTATGTCATTCGGGAACTATTTTCAAAAACAATGAAAACGATCGCAAGAAACAAAAAAGCGTTCCACGATTACGATATACTGGAGAAGGTTGAAGCTGGTATCGTTCTGAGTGGATCTGAGGTTAAATCTATTCGTCAGGGTAAAATTAACCTGTTGGACAGCTATGCCCAGTGCTCCCGTGGAGAGCTGTATATAATCCATTTGCATATAAGCCCCTATGGTCAGAGCGGCATGTACACACCTGACCCATACAGAAGGCGTAAACTGCTGTTGCATAAAAAGCAGATTGAACATCTATGCAGTGAGGTTGAACGAAAACAGCTTACATTGATTCCTTTGTCTGTGTATTTCAAGGACCAGTATGTTAAGTTGCAGCTGGGGCTGTGCAGAGGTCGTAAAAAATATGATAAACGGCAGAAGATTGCAGAGCAGGAGTCAAAGAGAAGAATTTCACAACTGGTAAAGCGCAGTCGTACATGAACACTACATATCTGTTGAAATTTATTATGCTTTTGCATATGGTCTTTGCTTTGGGCCTGTTTGCAGGTGTTACTATAAAGCACATGCCGCATGATTCAAGCCTAACCATTCCTTCTATCGACAGATCTGAAACAAAATGGGTTTCTATCCCTGATTTCGCCTCTCAGTTAGGATATAGCTGGAGGTGGAATTTTTTTACCCAGAACCTCACACTAAACAATAACAGCCAAAGAGTTGTATTCTCTCAAAATACAAAATTCTACAGAGTCGGTTCAGAACTGCTTCAGATACCTGTTGCACCCATACGCAAGGGGGGGACAGTTTATCTGCCCCTGAATCTTCTAGTCGACATATTTCAGAATGATTTGTTTATCGGAACAATCTCCTGGCAGGAGGGGGGTAGTGAACTGATTATCAGACACGATGTAAAAAGTGTTAAATCAATAATCAGTGAGGACAGGGAAAGTGAAACACTTGTTACCATTTCTCTCTCTGACTCCTCAGAATATGCATTTTCCTATGTCTATCCAAGGCTTGTAGTAACACTGCAGGGGGTGAGGGCTGATGCTGGAGAGCTTCAGGGAGAAGGACAGGGTGCTGTAGATTCTATTCTTGTACAGCAGCATGAACACTACGCAGAAATTGCATTTATATTAAATAAACGAGTAAAGAAGCCGCAATTTCAGTATAAAAGTGGCCCTGGATCACTGCAGTTTTCACTAATTCCTGTATCTGATCTTCCTCCGACAATTACAGAGGTGGAGATTCAGGAACTCAGGAGAATCGTGATCGATCCCGGTCATGGAGGAAGGGATCCGGGGGCAATCGGTCCCACTGGAGTGATGGAGAAAGATGTAGCACTGGGGTTGTCTCTGGCACTGAGGGACAAGCTTCAAAGCGAAGGTTTTGAGGTATTTATGACCAGGGATACTGATGTTTTTATTCCTTTGCGGGACCGCACTCAGTTTGCTAACGATAAAAGGGCAGATCTTTTTATCAGCATCCACGCCAATTCTATTGGTGGATCTCAGGCCCGCAGAGACAATATCAGAGGTTATAAGACATATTTTCTTTCTCAGGCCAGAAATGAGCATGAGCGACTTGCTGCCATGAGGGAAAATGCGGTAATAGAGTTGGAGGATAAACCCCAGGGGTATGATTTTCTTCAGAGTGTACTGATTGATCTGGCGGGCAACGAATATCTCAGGCAAAGTCAGGAGTTCTGCATTATTATAGATCAGGTGATGTCAAATGGTCCCATAAGCAACCGGATATCTAAACTCCATCTTGGGGTAGGGCAGGCGAATTTCTGGGTGCTTAACGGAGCATATATGCCTTCAGTTCTGTTTGAAGCGGGATTTATTTCAAATCCCCGCGAGGAGCAATTACTGAAGTGCAGTGAATTCCAAAAAGAGATGGCTTCAGCATTAACCCAGGCCGTCTTACAATTTAAACATCAGCTAGAGACCGGATTATGAGTGATACAAGGCCGATCGGAATCTTTGATTCCGGTTTGGGTGGACTTACTGTCGTAAAAGAGATTAACCGGCTTATGCCCGGTGAGAGGGTCGTTTATCTGGGTGATACTGCAAGGTGTCCCTATGGTGGGAGATCAGATGAAGCGATTATGCAATTTGGTCTTCAGGATGCAAAATTCCTACTTAAACAGGATATTAAACTACTTGTTGTTGCCTGCAACACAGTCTCTTCTGTTGCACTTGAGTATCTTGAGCAGCAGATAAAGGAGATACCGGTGATCGGGGTGGTTTTGCCCGGTGCAAGAGCTGCTGTTTTGAGGACCGCCGACAGAAAAATCGGAGTAATTGGAACCACTGCTACCATACGCACCAACTCCTATACCAATGCAATTCATTGCGTTGATCGGGGAGTAAAAGTGTATGGTAAATCCTGCCCGCTTTTCGTTCCACTTGTAGAGGAGGGACTTTTTGACAGTGATATCTCCCGGCTTGTGGCTCAGCACTATCTTTACGATATGATTGATCTTGGTGTGGATTGTCTTATTCTTGGCTGCACACATTATCCGCTTCTCATGGAGGTGATTCAGGGGACTGTCGGAACAAGAATGCAGCTTCTTGACAGTGCATTATGGACTGCAAAGGAAGCACAGGATATCCTCACCGCCCTGAACGCTCTTGCACCAAATGATAACAGCGGGCTCCAAAACAGCCGCTTTATGGTTTCTGATCTGACCTCTAATTTCGAGATTCTTGCAGAGTCCTTTCTGGGTCAGGCACTCCCAGGCCTTGAAAGAATCACCTTGGAGGAACTTACACAATGATAAAGCAGAATTGCTTGTCACATATATTTGTCACAGACATAGAGATTATGCGACCACCATTAAGATGGGAGCAGGTCCGCCCTCCTGACCCCTTAGCCCTTCGCAAATCATAAAAACAGACTAAACTTAAAAAACAGACTAATTAGAAAAGGGGTATAGAATGTCAGGACATTCCAAATGGGCTACAATAAAAAGAGCTAAAGGTAAAGCTGATGCGGCAAAAGGAAAGCTTTTCAACAGACTTATAAGGGAAATTACTATCGCAGCAAGAATGGGTGGAGGGGATCCGGAATCAAATCCGCGCCTGAGATCTGCAATAAGCAGTGCCAGAGCTGCAAATATGCCCAACAAAAATGTTGAAACTGCGGTTCAGAAGGGAACCGGGCAGCTTGAAGGTGTCTCATATGAGGAGATAACATTTGAAGGATATGGACCAGGTGGGGTTGCAGTAATGGTAGAGTCGATGACTGACAATCGTAACCGCACTGTGGCTGAGGTCAGGCATGCACTCTCAAAGAGCGGAGGAAATCTGGGGCAGTCAAATTCTGTAGCCTGGATGTTCAAAGCCAAAGGGATAATCAGAGTGAGCAAGGATGCAATGGATGAAGATGCACTGATGGAGCTTGTTCTTGAAGCTGGTGCGGAGGATATGAGTCTTGATGGGGATGAATATGAGATCAGTACCACTTCAGAGGCTTTTGATGATGTTAGAGATGCTCTTCTCAATGCAAACATAGAACCCGTATCCGCCGAAAGAACAAAGGTCGCGGAAAATCCGGTGAAAGTGGAAGGTGATACAGCTGCAAAGGTTTTAAGGCTGATTGAGATGCTTGATGAGCTCGATGATACTCAGAATGTGTATGCTGCCTTTGAGATCAGTGATGATGAGCTGGAGAAGCTGAGTGGCTGAGAATTGCTCTGATTGGTAGCCACATTCTCTCTTTTAGCGAAAAAATGTACCTAAACTCTCTGACTCTAAGGTAATCTGATTGTGATTATTTTCGGTATAGATCCCGGTACTGCTTGTACCGGTTACGGGGTTATCAAAGTGGTGAATAATTCTATCTCATGGGTTGACTCCGGAGTGGTTATGCCTGGAAGAACTGGTTTGGAGCTCTCGGAGCGTCTTGAGATCATTTATGACGGACTCCGGGAGAAGATGCTTGAGCATGAGCCCGACAGGGTCTGTATAGAAGAAGCCTTTTACGCCAAAAACGTTCACACCACACTCATTCTCGGACACGCAAGAGGTGTAGCCATGCTGGCAGCTTCAAAAACAGGGGCAACGGTACATGAATACTCTCCCCGGGAAATAAAAAAGATGGTGACTGGCAGTGGAAATGCCGCCAAGGAGCAGGTTGAGTATATGGTGAAAATGTTGATATCCCCCCCTTGTCTGCATTCAAAAAGTGATGCCTATGATGCACTTGCAATAGCTATTTGTGATTTTCACTGTAACAGACACAATCGTCTGATCGGTAAATTCGCTCACCAAAAAATTAAACGGCATACAACTGTAAGGAAACGGTGCAGATGATTGAGTATATAAAAGGAATACTGGCTGAAAAAGAGATGATGCACGTTGCAGTGGAATGTGCTGGTGTGGGATATTCTATAAACATTCCTATCTCGACATTTGAAAATATCCCTGATCCCGGCATGGGGGTAAAGCTCTTTATCCATTATCATATGCGTGAGGATGCGGTTAAACTGTATGGTTTCTTTACAAAACTGGAAAGGGAAATATTCCGCCATCTCATAGGTATAAGTAAAATCGGGCCCAAGGTAGCCGTTAGTATACTTTCGGGAGTGAGTGTAGAGGATCTTATCACAAGTGTCAACACCGCAGATTCCACCAGACTTGAAAAGGTTCCCGGAGTTGGTGCTAAAACTGCTCAGCGTCTGGTTATGGAGCTGAAAGGAAAACTGGGTGGGGTATCTTCCCTTTCTGCTCCTGCAGCTGCCCTCTCTTCCCCGAAGCATTCAGCCTCCAAATCAGGTAACTTCTCTGCCAGGGAAGAGGCTTTTGCAGCAATGATCTCCCTGGGTTACAATGAAAAACAGGTCGGGCGTGCGTTTAGCAGGGTTGAAGAAGTAATAGAGGGTGATGCCATGGTTGAGGACTGGGTCAGAAAAGCGCTTCAGGTTATATAAAGGGAAAATTTCATGAGTGATGATAATCAGGAAAGATTGATCTCAGGTAAGCATCATGACAATGATGAGGAGCAGTTTGATAATGCTCTGAGACCGGATCGGTTTTCCGACTTTATAGGGCAGGAAGCGATCAAGGAGAATCTTGCAATATTCGTTGAAGCTGCAAGGAGAAGAGGGGAAGCTCTCGACCATGTTCTTTTCTGCGGTCCCCCGGGTTTGGGTAAAACCACACTTTCAAGAATACTGGCTTCTGAGCTAGGGGTTTCTATTCATACCACATCTGGGCCGGTTCTGGAGAAAAAAGGTGATCTTGCAGGAAATCTCACCAATCTGGAGCCCCGTGAGATCCTGTTCATCGATGAAATCCACAGGCTTAACAGGGTAGTGGAAGAGTCGCTTTATCCCGCCATGGAGGATTTCGTTTTTGATATTACAATAGGAGATGGTCCCGCTGCCAGATCAATCAGACTCGATATCAAACCCTTTACACTTGTTGGTGCCACAACCAGGGCCGGGATGCTGACCTCTCCGATGCATGCACGGTTTGGATATGTGTGCCGCTTAAACTACTACACCCATCAGGAACTGCAGAAAGTGATCCTCAGGTCATCGGCCATACTGGGAGTTGAGTGTGACAAAAAGGCGGCTTTGGAATTGGGCAAAAGGGCAAGGGGCACACCGAGGGTTGCAAACAGGCTTCTGAGACGATGCAGGGATGTGGCCGAAGTGAAGGGAAATGGAAAGGTAACTGTTGAAGTGGTGAACAAGACACTAAAGTTACTTGGGATAGATGAGTCGGGACTCGATGAGATGGACAGGAGTATTCTTCTGGGCATAATGGATCACTACGGAGGAGGCCCCGTCGGGCTAAATACTCTCTCTGTGGTTGTGGCTGAAGAGCCCGACACGATAGAGGAGGTATATGAGCCGTTTCTGATCCAGTCAGGGTTTCTTAAAAGAACACCGCGGGGTAGGGAAGTAACGGCAAAATGTTTTCAGTACTTTAACAGGTTGCCTCCTCTCAGAGCTGCTCAACCTGATCTCTTTGATCAAACTAACCTTAGAGGAGAGTAGAGATGAACTGGTTGGAAACCGGACGTTTTCTTGTGTTGGCTGGCACGGTTATTGTAATAATCGGTTTAGTGTTTATGGTGTCAGATAAGTTGCCTCTTGGCAGATTGCCTGGAGATATCCAGTTTGGTAATGGCAGGTTCAGGCTCTATTTACCAATTGCCACTTCTGTTCTTTTAAGTATTGTGTTAACGGTTATTTTGAACTTTTTCTCCCGAAAGTAAACTCAAAGGTAGGTGTCCTGTGAAAAGGTTTCGCATTGCTGTTAAAGGCAGGGTTCAGGGAGTCGGGTATCGCTTTTTTGTCGTTGAGGCAGCTCAAACTCTTGGACTGAGCGGATGGGCTCGCAATCATCATGATGGTTCTGTGAGGCTGGAGGTTCAGGGGGATGAAGCAAAACTGGATAAATTCTGTGAAATGCTTCGTGAAGGGCCACCTCTGGCAAGAGTGACAAATCTGGATATAGAACAAATCACCCCTTCTGAATCACAAACAGATTTCCACATTAAATACTGAAAACACCCGAACCCCCACTGTGCCCTTAACACTCTCCCAAAAAACCTATTTATTCCAAACGTGCTTTATGGTTGCAAATGGGTTGTGAAAAATCATCCGGGGTCCTGAAAACTTCATTACCTTGCGTATGCGCGATCTCATATCTGGTTTGAAACAGTGGATTTTGCAATTTCTGCATGCCGGTTTATTGTCTCCAAATTTGCATGCACTGAGGCGTTGTTTTGAATATTCCAACAGCTCACTGCATTCATCACATAGACTGTTGGCGGAATGGTTGGATTTACAAAAGATTGAGATCATTTGCTCTGCTGTTTTTATCTCATTTACAATTTTCATTTCCTGACAACTCGTTTAGGGTTATAAGGGAATCTTATGAATCAGGACATCCCTGTCATCAAAGGTACAGAACGTTTTGATGCCCTGTTTTGTGAGATATTCAAACATTTCGCTGAACATATAACCAACTGCTTTGGGTTCATGAGCATCAGAGCCGATTGTTATACCTGTGTTTCTCCTTGCAATCTCTTCTGTCATAAAGGAAAACGGTCTTATGTTGCTGATTTTATTCTGAAATTCCCCAATAAATCCATTGACATTAATTTCCATAAGTGTGGGGGAGTTAGCTGCTGTCTCTACGGTTTTCTTTATATTCTGATAGATCTGCTGGCTGTATTCAACGGGCCAGGGTATATACCGCCATATAAAGTCAAGATGAGCAAGTACCCGAAAAATGCCACATTTCAGAGCATCATTGGCAGCACTGAAGTATTCTGTATAAATAGGTAAGGGATCCCTGTCCTTGTATTGGTAGAGGTGTTTTGGGCCAATACCTGGCAGGCTGTGAATGGAGCATATTGTGTAATCGAGCGGAAAACGTGTCATGATTTCTGAGGCGGTTTCTTCGGCACCTTTAATGTAATCTATCTCAAGACCGATTTTGACCGTGATCTGATCCTTGTATTTTTCTTTCATCTTACTGAGAGTGTCAAAATATTCGGGCAGATCATGGTCCTTTATCCCCCAGTCCCAGTGTTTTTTTCTCTGAGATTTGGACAGGTAATAACGTCCGAGATGATCGGTGAATCCGATTTCATCCAGTCCGATGGAAACAGCCCTTTCGATATACTCGTGTATCTCCCCCCGGGCATGTCCACAGTAAGAAGTGTGCACATGATAGTCGGCTACCAAATTACCCGATCCTTTTTAAACATTGAGGTTCTCTTTGTCGATGTGACCATATTTTTTGGATTTTTCAAGAAGCGGATCTATGTACTGTTCAAGAAATTCTCCAACCTGCTGAGGTGCTCTTCCCACGAATTCAGTAACATTCAGGAGGTCTGAAAGTTCCTCCTTTGTCATCCCGAAACTCTCATCTGAAGAGATTCTGTCGAGAAGATCATTCTTTTCTCCCTGCAATTTCACTTTCTTTCCGGCTTCCATTGAATGGAGGCGAATCTTCTCATGGATTTCCTGTCTGTCACCACCCTTTTTAACCGCAGCCATAATGATATTTTCTGTAGCCATGAACGGAAGCTCCTCTTCAATGTGTCTGGCAATAACTTTTGGGTATACAACCAGACCGTCTGAGACATTGGCCGCAATAATGAGTGATGCATCAGCAGCAAGGAATGTCTCCGGTATTGACAGACGCTTGTTTGCCGAGTCATCCAGGGTTCTTTCAAACCACTGCTCTGCGGCAGTCATAGCGGGGGAGAGTGAACTTGACATAATGAATCTGCACAGTGCGGTGAGGCGTTCAGAACGCATCGGGTTGCGTTTGTAGGCCATGGCTGAAGAGCCGATCTGACTTTTCTCAAAGGGCTCTTCTATCTCTTTGAGATTTTGTAACAGACGAATGTCATTGGCCATTTTATGCAGTGACTGAGCAAGGCCGGAGAGTGTGGCTGTAGCCTGGGAGTCGATTTTTCGGGTGTAGGTTTGACCCGTTACAGGGAGAAGATTTCTGAAACCCATTTTTTCCGCTACCATTCGGTCCAGCTCTTTTACCTTTTTGTGATCCCCTTCAAAGAGTGCAAGAAAGCTTGCCTGTGTTCCGGTTGTACCCTTAACCCCTCTGAAAGGAAGAGTGGATTCAAATTGCTCCATGGCTTCGAAATCCATAAGCAGATCGTAGAGCCACAAACAGGCTCTCTTACCTACGGTAGTGAGCTGAGCGGGCTGAAAGTGAGTGAAGCCAAGGGTGGGCTGTTCAGCATAGTCCGATGCAAAGGAGCGCAGGGTTGAAACAACCTGTATGAGTCTCTTAAGTAATAATCTCATCCCTTCCCGGATCTGAATAAGATCGGTGTTGTCCCCTACAAAAGCACTGGTGGCTCCAAGGTGAATGATCGGTTTGGCTTTGGGGCATAGTTCGGAAAATGTATGGATGTGAGCCATAACATCATGGCGTGTCTGCTTTTCAAACCTTTTGGCTGTTTGGAAATCTATATTCTCTAAATTCTCTCTCATCTCATTGATCTGTTCCTCTGTGACAGGGAGGCCAAGTTCTTTTTGACTCTCTGCGAGGGCAACCCATAACTTTCTCCAGGTGCTGAATTTAAACTGAGGTGAGAAGATGTAGGAAATCTCTTTGCTTGCATAACGTTCGAGCAGCGGGTTGCTATACATGTGCGATGACTGGGGGCTCATATCTATTCTCCAGAGAAGAGGGTATTGGGAACGGGTTCCACTTTAAAGGCTTTAAATTATGAAAACTGCAGTCTGATAATATAGTTTTTGAAAGAGATTTACACCAAAGGACTCATTCAATTGTGGGTTTAAGTTTCACTTTAAAAGATAAACAAGGTTAGAACGTGTGCAGTTTTACAACTCTTACAGATCATATCTAAAGCGCCGTTTCGGAGGGCCTGTTTTGAAAGTGGCTCTCAACGGAGGGTTTTCATGTCCAAATCGTGATGGATCAAAAAGCTCTGGCGGGTGTACGTTTTGCGATAACAGATCTTTCAGCACTGCAGTCCTCTCGTCGGAATCGGTGGTCAACCAGTTTACCAGTGCAATCCACCGATCCTCTAAGCGCTTTCGGCACTACCTTCCCTATCTTCAACCCTACTCCAACACTTATGGAAGTGTAAGACAGCTTGAACAAATGTATGAGCCTCTGATAAATGTACCCGGATCAGTAGGTCTGGCTATAGGTACCCGTCCCGATTGTTTCAATGAGGAGATATATCAGTATCTTGGGGAACTTTCGAAGAGGAGCTATTTGTCTGTGGAGCTTGGGCTTCAGAGCGGTCATGACTCTGTTCTGCAAAAAGTGAACAGGGGACACAGTGTGGATCAGTTTGTATATGCCGCAGAACGTCTCAGCTCTTATGGGATAGAAGTTGTGGCTCATCTGATTCTGGGGCTCCCGGGCGAGAGTGGGGAGATGATGGAGCAGACTGCCAGGAAGATCGGATCAATGGATTCGGTTGCAGGGGTGAAAATCCATCAGTTAATGATTATTGCGGGTACAGAAATGGAGAAAAGTTTTCAAAGAGGTGAGATAGATCTGTTAAGTTTGGAGGAGTATACTGAGCAGTTGTGTCGTTTTCTCTGCAGTATCAATCCTCATCAGCATGTTCATCGCATTATGGCAGATTCCAAAGTTGAACTGGGACTTATTGCACCGCTCTGGAGTACTGAGAAAACCGGTTCAATCTCCTACATTCATGAGTATATGAGAAAAACCGGTTTTGTTCAGGGATTCAGATCTTAATTACCTGATGCGATATCGATATATACAGCCGATTTTTCAAGCTCATGAGGCAGATCGTTTTTGATATCCTCAATTTCTTCACTTGAAAGATTCAGCTTTTTCAGTGCTTCGGCGTTTATGTCCGGGGTAACAAATTCGGGGTTCATGCTCAGCCCGGTTTCGTAGCATATCCAGTCAGCCAGGTGGCAAAGAGCTATTATCTCACTGTATTGATTTTCATCCATGGGGGTATGATGCTTTATAATGGGCATCTCTATCTCATTGGGTAATCCCCAGCCGGATATGAGTAGCCTGGAGATGTCTGTGTGAGTGTAGCCGAGGGTTTTCTGTTCTGCTTTCCAGGCAGGGATTTTCTCTTTTTGTGCCACTTGTAGTGCGGTGTGAAAATCTTCATGCAGATACTGCTCCATCACCACTTTTCCTATGTCATGCAGAAGCCCTGCACAGAACGCCTCGTCGGGATCAAAAAGAACCCGGTTTTGAATTTTTATTGCAAGCATTTTTGCTGCAAGCCCACAGCAAAGCGAGTGAGCCCAGAAAGCCTTTCTGTTGAACAGGGCAGATGATGCCCGGTTTTCTTCCGGAAACATATCGAAAACTGTAAGGCTAAGCACCATGGTGTGTATTACTTTAAACCCAAGTATTACGATTGCATTATTGATGCTTGTTATAGACTTTGGGATCCCATAAAATGCACTGTTTGCCAAACGAAGTATTTTGGCGCTGAGGGATAAATCCTGAGACACCAATTCTGCCACATCTGCCGATGATGTCCTGGGATCATTTATAATTCTCATAAGATGAGATGCTACCTGGGGCAAAGTAGGCAAATTAGCGATATTTTTAATTCTGTCATGAACTTCAACATCAGTATTCATTCAGTGTATCCTTTTAAAGTAGGCTTCAGAAATTACAGGGAGTATACCGTAATTATAAATAGGTTGTAATCATTTTTAAAGTGAAAAGTGTCGCTGTTTCTCAAATCCACGGGATATAGGGGGAGGAGAATTTTTTGCCCTGTGGATATGTTCCAGAGAACCCGCAGGGAATGGTATTTACCTTCTTTTTGTCGGTATGTTTACCCAAATGCGTGATATATGGTATTGGTTGCGGCTAAGTCTTTGGCATATTCCGGCACTGCTGATTTTTACCTCAGTAATTTGGAGATCTGCGCCTTGAATCCTGAGCATCAGAATATCACAAACACTCAACAACACTCTTAAATTCATTAATTCTCAAAGTACTTCTCCCCTTGTGCGTTATCGTTTATGTAGGAATAAATAACTTCAAAAAATCCATTAACCTTAACCCTGACAGTTCCACCTTTTGGAAAAGTACCGATATCCTCAGCCGCAACGGCAATAATCTCACCAGGTTCTCCGTGAGTAAAGTCCCACCATTTTGCTTGCGGTAATGTAAAATGGAGATTATCGGCTTTACCAAGTTTTCCGGTTTCTGCGATATGTGCAAACTGTGCTGTTGTATAAGAACAGATCACCGCACGAGCTTCCTGTACCATATCTCTTTTTGAATATTCAGGTGTTTTGTATTCTTCTGCTGTGTTTAGTTTAACATCACTGACTTTTATAACTGCCTTTAGTTTACCACTTTGAAATGATGTTTTCAAAATATCAAAATTGATCCCGAAATTATTTATCAGCTCCTGCTCTAAATGCCTTTTTAACTCAATTGCGCCCGCGCTGTCTGTTTCAATCTGATTATACCTGTGGAGCATAACTTGCAGCTCCTTTAGCTCATCAGGTCGGAAAAACTGGTCAATTGCACCAAAGTTAATGACAGTTTTATGTTGAAGACGCATTCCGTATCCAATTTCACGGTAATCCAGAAAGTCAATTGATGGTGAAGGGGAGAATGTTGTTCTTCTGATGTCAAAGGTTTCCTGATCTATATATATAGTCCAGTCATCTTGGACTGAATACAGAATGTGCATTTCTCTTTCGTCAATAGTTTCTGTGCCGGTGTATTCGAAAGTCTGTTTCAGAGTTTCAGAATGCTCTTCATTGTATATTTTGATATTGAGTGCTTTTACATATTCTTTATAAAAATCTGAGAATATTTCTTTTGTGTGTATTGTGTCGACACGAAAATCAGTTCCTTTGTTACTTTCGTGCTTTGTTAGTTTAGTATTCATAAAGTTTGTAATTATAACTATGTTATCTGTATTTTCTGTAATTTGGCCAAATCTTGTCTGCATTCCCTGAATAATCTCATCTATACTGATTTTTTCAGCGGAAAGCGAAGCGGTTGCTGTTAGTATCACTGTTATAGCCAGTATGGCACAGGCACATATCTTTTTCATACAGTCTCTCTTTTTGGGGTTGATTGGGCAAAATAAGAAATGTTGAAAATGATTTACGAAAGCACAGTATATTCCATTTTTTTTCTCGATTTATTCGGGCAAGACTGAATTATTAACAGGCAAGTTGCCCGTTTAGATTTGAGGGTACCCAGGTTTGGGCCAAAAGTTTTCTCTAATGGAAATCGGCTGTCTTTCGGTTTTGTTCACTTATGCTTGTCACCAGGAAGCTCAAACGTCCTTTTTTGCCAGAACTTCCCGGCGCTCAAAAGCTATGGATATTTCAGTTCATAAACATGAAGGTGGAGGAGACGGTGTGTTTGTTTCCAGGTTCTTTGCTTCTTATAGTGTAAATGTATTTTCCATTTGCTCTTATAAAGCTATCCAGCGGAATTGAATTAATCCCGGCCCTTAAGTTGATATTTTTATTAACCAGCTTTCTTCCCTGGAGATTATAGACAGCAAAGTTTACATCCATTTCTTTTATACTTTCGATATTTAGTTGATTCCCAAAAACAAATACCTGATTTATAAGCCTGTTGCGGTTATTTGACACATTCTCCCTAACAACGTTGTTTGCTTGATAGTTTTTCAGGTAAACAGAATGATTCCCATAAGGAGCTTCGGGGAGTACTACATAGGAAGTTACACCAGTCTGTACAATCTCAACTTCCTGTCCGTTGAATAGTGCGGTGTCAAAAGTCCCATCAACGACGATACTGTTTCCACTCATTGTTTTTCCTGTAAAATACATTGCAAGGTTATTGTTCCCATATTCTACATTTATGTCATTTATTTCATAGATTGAGTTTGCATTATCAGCATATTCATCGGGAAATACATATCCCAGATTTGGAAACTTCTCTTCATATCTTCTGAAAATATTGCTTAATCTTTTATAACTATCCAAATTTGCATCTGCAAGCACCGCTTCTGGATGTCCCCCAATGTGAGCCAGATGTCCGGTTTCCAGAACTCTTGTGAACTCATCCAGCGGTTCTTCATTTGGCACCAGATCTGCCCACCAGCACAGACTTACCATCCACAGCCGCTTCCCATCTTTTTGGACAAAGTACGAGGTGTAGTCGTCGCGCTTCATCGGATCCAAAAACACAACATCATGTTTTATAAGTTTATTAACGAGAGATGCAGTCCATCTGTTCCCCCCTGCTCTGAAAAATCTGAGTGATTTTTTTGTCAGCCCTATATCCTTCGTTTCATTGATTATTCGGGCAATGCGCAAACTGTCGCCATGGGGATCGAAATGTTGAAATTCCCAGCCGGGAAATGGTATATCTGGTCTGGAAAGCGCAGGAGTGTGCTGATACCCATGTGAGCCCAGGTGTACCCTGTCTTCCCAACCATACTTTAATGTGTTATTTTCTATTCTCTGAAGAAAATCAATGTATTCAGGGGGGGCAAAAGTAACCACATGTTCCACTCCGCGTGCATCCGACCAGTGACGCCTTTCATCTGTATATAAGACCTGTGTTACATTATTTTCAAACCCGCCGTTTCTTATCAGGTTTTCACCTGTTCTTTTATCGCGGAGATAAACAGAATCGAAAAATGCACGTCCCTTACCTTCTTGAATTCGCAGGAAAACTCGTAAAGTCGTATCTTTGGGTCCGGTTTTGAAGCGGTATCTGTAGTATGTCCACTCAGAACTTGATTCGATCCTCTCACCCACTGAAATCAAGTTGAAATCAGGATAAGTGTAAACTTCTCCATATGCTCCATATCCTGTGATATTTTCTGTTTTAAGATAGTAACCAAACTCATACTCTGTATTTGGTTCACATGTGATATCCTGATACGCTCTTATGGTTTCTTCCTGCTCCAGATATAAAAGCATACTCCACTGTCCATCATACCTCTCAAGCGTGTCTCCAATAATGAAGGGTGAATCTACAGTCCAATGCTCAAAGCTGCTTTTAGGCCGAAATAACATTCTGTTCATCATCAAAAGATAACCCATCTTCAAATTGGGATGCTCTTCCATAAGCCTTACCCAAAAATGATCATGCCGAACGTCCAGGGCATCGCGGGTAGTCATGTAATTCCAGTTGTCACGATTAGGTAGTTCATCCCAATACATGGTGATTGCCTGAGATTTACCATCTTTATGCTCATTAAAAGTGACAAGGGTGTTTATATGTTCCGGTGAATTCGGGTGTACTTCGATTCTTCTGTAAAGAGTGTCTGTGGTACCGAACGTAGATCCGATAGGCGGACTTGGGGGATAATGTAGACCTTCTATAAATTCTTCAATCGGCTTTATTGAGTGGAGCAGATCCAAATGATGTCTGTTATCTTTTCCGGAAAACCTCCAGGCCGAGTGAAACGGATTTCTAATCAAAAAGGTAACATCGTTGTTCTGATAAGTGAAAGTGGTAACGGGTTTACAGTAACTTGAAACATCTCTGGTATTACTGTTAAGATCCATAAATTCTTTTTCTGCACCAATTGCCCCAGTTTTTACATGCGAGGCTGAGGTGTTGATCGAAACAGGAAGTCCATGGATAAATGTATACTCTGACTTGACCCACGCCTTAATATCCACCTGAACATGCGTTGGCATCCGTTTGTATGAGACTTCCACTTCCAAGGGCATTTTGGGATAATCTGACAACCTGACCTTTACTATTGAATCACTGTTGACTAAAACATCCCTGCTGCGAGGCTCTAAATTCCGGGGATTAATTGAAAACCAGGTCTCTCGAAGCTTTACATCGTTATTATTATCTGAAAATGATACTATACTCCCGAAATCCCGGGATGATGGATTCAGTTCAATAGACACACTATAATTATTATTATCCAAAACACCGTAGTTCACGCTTGAGTGAGAGAATGATGATAACAACAAAATACAAAAAAACAGATATTTTACGTTCATAACTAACCTCATGAGACCAATGTGAAAGTGATACCGGAGTTAGAACATTTAAGCATTTGGGTTAAGCGGTAATATAGTATAAATAATCTGTTGTTAACAATATGTATTACAAATTGTCGTTTTGGGCGGGAAAAAAAATTTTTGTGACTTTGCAAGCAGTACCGGAAGTATTGGGGAGGAAAAGCTGAAATGCAGGAGTTTTGGCAACTCTCCAAAGTACTAAATTATTGAGATTTACCGCATATGATCTTTGAGTCCTGCTGGAATTTTGGGGAGATCAATTGGCTCCGAGTACTGTCCTTCGGAGCACCTTTATCTGGGTAGTTCTCTCAGGATGGGTTTTGTTAACATGTGAATGGTATGGGGATGGATGATTTTGGTGTCGGAGAAGTTGTAATGATACTTCCCGGGCACACTGCCTGAGTTAATTAGATGAGCCGGTTGACCTATTTGCTTGAAAAAGTGTAATAGCAATTGGGGCTACATTTAGCTCAACCCGGGCTCGGAAGAGAAGATGTTCTCAGGATAATTGCACGCTAATTGCTCATATCTTCTAATAACAGAAGTCAGGGACGGGCAAAGCACTATATGGAAAATTCCGGCGAAAATCTTAGTTTTTACGCTGAAAGTATCACCAATACCGTTCGGGAGCCGTTTGTGGTTCTTGATGAGGATCTCAGGGTGGTATCAGCCAGCCGCGCGTTTTGCAGCCGCTTTGGGCTCACAGAAGAGAAAACAGCAGGCAGTCTTTTCTATGAACTGTGTGACGGCCGGTGGGATATCCCGGATCTGCACCGGTTATTTGAGCAGATGTTGCCAGGGAAGGAAAGTATTGAAGACTTTGAGCTGCGGTATCATTTCGGATATATCGATGAAAAAGTTTTGTTGCTTAATGTTCGGCGGGTCAGTCCCTATGGTGAGGGCAAGCCTGGGGTAATTCTTCTGGCCATTGAGGATATCAGTTCCCGGTCCGCTGATTTGAAGGAACTCAGGGAAAGGTCGGCCACACTGGATGCTCTTCTGGAATTCATCCCCGAAGGAGTGATGATCACCGATACCAATCATGTGGTGAAAAGGGTTAGCAGATATATTGAAGAGATTTTCGATCTTCCTTCGGAAAAACTGCTTCAAACCGATGAGCCGGTACGTCTTGAACTGCTGGATCTGTACTGGCCCAATGGACATAGAATAGACCGTCCTGATGAGTTACCGCTTTCCAAAGCCGCAGCCACCGGTAAAGAGTACACCGATTTCGAAGTCGTACTGAAGCGTGACGGGGTGACAAAATACCTTTCTGCCGCTGCAGCCCCTGTGAGGGACTCCAAGGGAAATATTATCGGTGCGGTTGGTGGCTGGCGTGATATTTCTGAATTGACTGCTGCTCGCAAGGATACCGAGCGCTCTCTGGCAGGCGCACTTCGTGACCATAGGCTTCTACAGCAAATCATAAATGAAGTTCCCGTAGGAATTGCGCTGCATGAGGGGCCGGAGTTTGTCACCACAGTGGTTAATCCCGGATACTATACCTTTGCATACGGCAGGGGAGATATCCTCAACAGGCCGGTTGCAGAAGTTTGGCCGGAAGTGGCCGACCAGATTATACCGCTTCTTGAGCATGTATACAAAACCGGCGAGCCGGTCCATGCAACTGATACTGAATTTACCGTAGAACGGGGGAAAGGTCCCGAAAAGGCCTGGTTCTCATTCAGCTATCTTCCGTTCAGGGGTGAGCAGGAGCGGATCACGGGGATACTTGTGTGGTCCTTTGAGACCACCGAGTACGTGCTTGCCAGGCAGGCTGCAGAGAGAGCTACGGAGCAGGCCCGGAGGCGCAGTGCTGAGCTGGGTGCGGTAATTGAGTCCATGCCCGATGCCGTCTATATTGGCACACCGGAAGGAATAACTCAGTGCAATACTCACGCTCTGCGCATGCTGGGCGCATCATCACTGGAGGATCTCCGGGCAAGCATGGGTGAATTAGCCGCAAAGTTCAATTTCAGATGGCCAGAGACTGGGCAGCAGCTTCGTGGGGATGAACTTCAGTTCGTACGGGCGCTAAAGGGGGAAACGGTAGTAGAGGAGGTGTTGGCCACAAACCAGGAGACCGGCGAGGATATATACATTCGCAGTGCGGAAGCCCCCATTTTGTACGCCGGGGAGATTATTGGTGCTGTGGCGGTCACCACTGATATAACGGATCGTAAACGCATTGAGCAGACAATGCGCGAGAGTGAAGAAAAGTTTGCCAAATCATTTTACAACAGCCCCGGCATTCTGACACTCTCGAGTGTGGAAGATGGTACATACGAAGAAGTAAACGAAACGTTTTGTAGGGTTGTGGGTTACCCGCGCGGGGAGCTGATCGGTCATTCATCGATTGAGTTGGGGATTGTCACGCCTGAAATGCGGCAAAAGATAAAAAAACAAGCAGCTGAAAACGGGCGTGTATTTATGCAGGATATTCAAATCCGTGCTCGAAACGGGGAACTGCGCAATCTGGTTTACTCTGCAGAAGTAATTGAAATAAAAGGGAAGAGGTACTTTCTTGCATCCGCAATCGACATTACCGAACGCAAACGGGCCGAAGAAAATCTGCGCCAGAGTGAATCGACTATCAATGCAATTCTCGATCTGCTACCGGTGGGAATAGTCATTGCAGACAAAAACGGGCGAATCACCCGCGACAACGCCGCCGCCCGGCAGATCTGGGGTGTTCCCCCTCAGACGGAATCCTGGGAGCAGTACGGCGGGTGGGTTGCCTGGTGGCCCGAGACAGGGAAGAGGATTAAAGCTGAGGAGTGGGCCATGTCACGGGCGCTGCGAAACGGGGAGGAAACACGCGATGAGCTTATTTTAAACAAAAAGTTCGGAAGCGATGAAAAACGGTATTTTTTAAATAATGTAGTACCTCTGCGTGATGGCAACGGAAGAATTGTTGGTGGTCTGAATGCGATAGTAGATGTGACGGATCGGGTATCAACTCAAAAAGAACTGCGTGCAAGCGAAAGGAAGTTCAGGGCGGTCTTTGAGCAGGCAGGGGTAGGTATCGGTCGGGTCCGGTTTGATGATGCCAGGTGGATCGATGTAAATAATGCTTTCTGCACCATGCTTGATTACAGCGAAGAAGAGCTCAAGGCTACCCCGTGGCCACACATTACCCATCCCGAAGATGTCGATCTTGATCTGATTCCTTTCAGGCGAATGGCAAAGGGCGAACTTGACACCTATTCAGTTGAGAAAAGATTTATTCACAAACGGGGACACCTGGTCTGGGCACGACTTACGCTTTCGCTTGTGCGGGATGATGCGGGTAATCCTGATTATGAGGTGGCAATCATTGAAGATATCAGTGAACGCAAGAAGGTAGAAGAAGCTTTGCGCGCTAATGAGCGGCGGTATTCTGCCCTGTTCAACAACAA
The DNA here is from genome assembly GCA_001045525.1 of Chitinispirillum alkaliphilum. Taxonomy (NCBI): domain Bacteria; kingdom Pseudomonadati; phylum Fibrobacterota; class Chitinispirillia; order Chitinispirillales; family Chitinispirillaceae; genus Chitinispirillum; species Chitinispirillum alkaliphilum. Next base: position 370,512 of record LDWW01000001.1, read on the forward strand.
AACGTTCGGGGTTGCACACTGCAGAATAATTGTCAATGAACAGGGGAAACCTGTCGATTATTACGTTCTTCAGATAAATGATGCATATACAGAAATTATTGGAGTAGAGAAGAAGGATATCGAGGGAAAGCTTTTAACCGAAGTTTTTCCAGGCATAGAAGATTTCTATTTTGATTTTATAGGAACCTATGGGAGGGTAGCGCTTGAGGGAAGTGACATACAGTTCGAGGTCGACTTCGGTTATGCAAATAAATGGCTCAATGTATATGCATACAGACCTGTACACATGGAGTTTGTGGCAATATTTACCGATATCACCGAGCGCAAGAAGTCCGAAGAGGCGCTGAAAAGAAGTGAGGAACGGCTGCAGCGAGCATTATCCATTGAGACTGTCGGTGTGCTTTTCTTTGATATGGAGAGCAATTTCACGGACGCAAACGATGCTTTTTTACGCATGATCGGCTGTGACCGGCAGCTTTTGGAGCGAGGTGAATTGAGATCAGATTGTGTGACTTTGCCGGAGCAGATGCCCCGGACCTGGCAGGCATTTGAGGAGTTAAAAGCAACAGGTCGGTTCACCCCGTATGAAAAGGAACTCATTCGCCCTGACGGGTCACGCTGGTGGGGGCTTTTTGCCGGAGCGCAGCTTAGTGAGAACGAAGCGGTGGAATTTATTATTGATGTCACCGAGCGTAAACACGCCGAGGAGGCATTCAAGCGGAGCGAGGAACGATGGAATCTTGCAATAGAAAACTTTGCCGAAGGCGCCATAATTGCAACCGAAGATGAGCAGGTGATATACTGGAACCCTGCTGCGCGGCAGATGCACGGTATTAAAACCGAACTTGAAAACATAGAACCGCTCGAAAAAACCCCTCTGACATTCGAGCTGTGGACGCCTAACGGCAGTCACCTGCTTGATTTGGACGAGTGGCCAATGCGCCGTATCAAACGGGGTGAGCCGGTCATAAATCTGGAGCTTATTCTTCGCAGGCCAGACCAGAAATGGCAAAAGATCGTTTCCTACTCAGGCTCCATGGTGCAGACTGCCAATGGTGATCGTCTTATATTTCTCTCAGTTTCCGATCTTACTGAGCTGCGAAAAGCAGAGCAGGAACTTCGTGGTACCATCCGCGACCTCGAGTCTTTCTCCTACTCCGTTTCCCACGACCTTCGCACACCTCTGAGTACCATCAGAGGCTTTGTGACCATTTTGGCCGAAGACTATGCAGAGCTCCTTGATGAAGAGGGGCGCGATTACCTCGGTCGTATCGACAGTGGTGTCAGAAAGATGCAGCAGCTTATTGACGATATGCTAAACATGTCCCGGGTGGGCAGGCAGGAGATGAATCTTCAGGATGTGGACCTCAGCGCAATCGTGCGCGATTACATGAAGGAATTAAGGAGCAGCGAGCCGGAACGGCAGGTGGATATTATTATTGAGGACAATGTGCATGCCAATGCAGATCCCCGCCTGATACATCTGGCACTGGAAAACCTCCTGAGAAACGCCTGTAAATTTACATCCAAAAAAGAGGCCGCGCGCATTGAATTTGGCACGACCCAAAAAGACAACCAGACCGTCTATTATGTGCGGGATAACGGAGTGGGGTTCGACATGCAGTTTGCAAGAAAGATTTTCGAACCTTTCAAACGGGTGCATGCGGAGCGGGAGTTTGGCGGAAGCGGTGTGGGTTTATCAATTGTACTGCGGGTGGTTGAGAGGCATGGGGGAAAGGTGTGGGCTGAAGGGGAGGTTGGAAAGGGTGCAACTTTTTATTTTATATTGGGATAAATAAAGCTGCAGCCGGAAATTAAAATCAGGTATCGTATGAAAAATGATGGCAACAAACCGACAAATGACTTCATCACAGAGCTTCTGCAAACCGCTAACAGTGTAATAATCCGCTGGAACAGCAATGGTAAGATTGTCTCCATAAATGATTTTGGTCTGCTTTTTTTTGGGTATACCGCCGATGAATTTATCGGCAAAAATATTATGGAAATCGTGCCCGGGGCTGAGGAACTCAGGGGGTGGGATCCTGAGGTTTTGGTGAAAGATATCCTTGTGCACCCGGAAAACCACACCATAGTTTCAGGTGAAAACATCAGAAAAGATGGCCAGAAAGTTTGGGTTAACTGGTCCAATAAAGCCATCACAGATGAGCACGGGGCAATAAAGGAGATACTTTCCATCGGCAATGATATCACGGCTCTCAAAAAAGCGAACTTCAGCTTCACAAGGCTAAACAGAAACTGCAAAATACCAGACAGTATCACCGATGGGCTCCTTGTGCTGGACATAAACTGGATCTGTACCGAATTCAGTAAAACCGGTGCGGAGATGCTCGGCATGCGCCGCGAAGATTTTATCGGAAAAAATATTTGGGATGTATTTCCGCATGCAGAAGGTACGATGTTCTACCAAGGATACCACCGTGCCATGCAGACCGGTAAACCGGTGCATTTTGAGGAGTATTATCCCGAACCGCTGAATCAGTGGCTGGAGGTTCACTGCTATCCCAGTGAAGAGGGATTGACCGTTTACTTCAGGGATGTTACAGACCGCAAGCGTTCCGAGGAGGTGTTGCGCGACAGAGAACAGCGATACGAAAAACTGTTCAATAACAGAACTATTGGTATTGCGCACTGCCGCACTATCACCGACCAAAGCGGAAAGCCTGTCGATTATGATATACTGGCCATAAATGATGCATATACAGAAATAACAGGAATAAAGAAGGAGGATATCGAGGGCAGAAGAGCGCGGGATGTTTTCCCCGGGATAGAAAACTATGCTTTCGATTATATCGGCAACTACGGCAAAATCGCACTGGAGGGTGGAGAGCTTTATTTCGAAACATTCTTCGAATCGCTTGAACAGTGGCTGGAGATATATGTCTATTGTCCGTTTCACGGTGAATTTGTCGCAATATTCACCGATATATCGAAAAGGAAAAAAGCTGAGATGGCGTTAGAGGAGAGCGAAAAAAAGTTAAAAGTTCTCAATGAAAATCTGGAAGATCTTGTCGTGAAGCGAACCGGGCAGGTCCGTGCGCTTTCCAAAGCACTGACTCTGGCCGAGCAGCGGGAGAGAAAAGGATTCTCCCGTATACTGCACGAAGACATTCAGCAAAAACTCTACGGTGTACGGATGCTTCTTAAGCAGCACCTCAGAGACCATCATACCGAAACGGAAGCTGGTGACTGGGATGATATAAAGGAAGGAATTGATGTAATCGAAAGGGCACTAAGGAAAACCAAGGCTCTGTCGATAGAACTGAATCCGCCGGTGCTTGGTACGGAAGGGCTCGATGCAGCTCTTCAGTGGCTGGTGAACCATATGTATACTGCTTACGGTCTCGATATCGATCTGCGAATGCATGGGTCTGTTCAGGATATACGGCACAAATCGCAGCTTATGCTCACGCAGATGGTTCGTGAGTTGTTAAACAACGTGAGGCAGCATGCGGGAGTAATGCAGGCCCGGATAGAGGTTCTGTGTGAGGGCAGGCGCGTGCAGATAACGGTAAGCGATAAGGGGAAAGGCTTCGATCCGATAAAAATGTTTTCGGAAAAAATGGAGGAAAACCGGTTGGGATTGATCAGTATAAGAGAACGGCTAAGGATGTTTGATGGTGATTTAGAAATTGAAAGTGCTCCTGAAAAGGGTACCCGCGTAAAAATTATTCTGCCATGGCAGAACTGTTAGAACATTATTGGAGAGAATGAAATGAAAGCATATATAGTTGAAGATGACGAGTCCATGCGCATAATTCTGAAGCGTTTGTTGCGTAAGAATTTCAGTGCTGTCACCGCGATAGGAGAGAGCGAATCGGCTGAAAAGGCGCTTGAAGAAATACCATCATTTGCTCCCGATGTCATACTGGTGGATATTTCTCTTCCCGGTATTGATGGAATAGAGATGATTAGAAAGCTTAAACCTCAATGTCAGGACCTTTGCATTCTCGTTGTGACCGGCCATGATATCGAACCGTATAAAACGGCTGCCCTGAAAGCCGGAGCTCATGGAATAATTTCCAAGATGGATGATGATGAGCTTTTGCGGGCCATAGCAGAGCAGCTTGATAAAAGTAGGGGTGAAGGGTGTGGATGAACTCTGTAAAGCCAAGGCTCAAACGCTGCACTTTCTGTGCTACTTCGCAGGATGTTATACAACGGTTCAGGTGTGGTCACGAATTGTAACGATCCCTTGATCCCTGCAAATCCTCTTCTTTTAATTATTTATCCCCACACATCGCAACTGTCGACAAAATGAAAACAGCAGACAGTCAATTTTTCCCTATGTAAGCCAAACTTCTCAAAAGTATATTATACCTTCACGGTGGCTGACCAGTGAATCAACTTTTAGCTTTTCGCCTTCAGCCTCCAAAGTGGCCGATTTCTGTACCAACCGAAATCTTCTTTTTGCTTCTCCGCTTTCAGATTCCGCCCGCTTTTTATAACTATCATAGTAATAATTTTTTTTTTTGGCGCATGCCGCGGACAGTTCGGCCTGGCTCACTGTAAACTTACCGGTTCTCCTACAGGCTTCCCGATGGAAATCGGGATTCCTCCTCGGTGCCTCGGTTATAGCGCTGCGAGGACTCCGCTTTTGGGAGGGCACTGTCGCTTAAGAAAGTGCTACATAACCGTTCCACCTTGCGCGTTTTACCCGAGCGGTATATATGAGCAGGGCGTATGGTTTTCACCGGAGTGCCTGAGGGAAGGGAACATGCTGAACGGAGATGTTTTGGAGCTGATACTGTTATGACCAAATTCATTCTTTTGCCTGCCTTTTTACTCTTTTTTGTATATCATGTAAACGGTTTTAATGTGCCGGAAAGCTTTATCCATAAAACAGACAGTCTGTTTAATTGCAGTGATGAAGAACCTAAAACATACGTGGATGTTTTCAGAAATGATACCGATAACAGGGTTTATTACGCATCAACCACTGAAATTCTGGAGTACAATATTGATACGCTCAGAAACCACCTGACAGATGTCTCACGATATAATCAATACTTTAAGTTTATCGCAAAAAGTGAACTGATTGAAAACTATAAAAGTGATTTAAAGAGAGATGTCTATTTCTGTGTCGCTACCGCTTCATTTGCCAAGGCGTTATTTATAGGCAGTATCGATTCTGTCACAACACAGGAAAATGGTGATGTGACGATTTTTTTTAATAAATATCACGATGAAGCATTAAACAGAGAATTTTATGAAAATGAGAGGGGAATACTCAAAGTCCAGTTTCATGAATTCAACATGTTCTTTACTTTAAGAAAAATCGAAGAGAATAAAACCAAAGTTTTACTTACAAGTGTAGTCTCTCCAAAAATCTGGATACCCAACTGGCTTTTCAGAATGGTTGCAAATTTTCTCTTCCCCGGCATATTATCCAATTTAGACGATTGGCTCAAAGATAACTATGAATAAACCAGCGCGCCGGGGTTGAAATTACCGCAAAATGGACAGAATTTTGCTCACTACATATAGTAAACGAGAAACAATACTCTGCACTGGGGAGACAAATTGTCAAACACAAACGAATACGACCGTTTGGCACATAAAATAAGACAAACTCCCTCCGTGGAATCTAATGGCGCACCCGATACAAAAACTCTCCTGCATTATGGGATTCTGGCGGCTTCCAGTCACAACACCCAGCCATGGAAAGTAGTTATCGATGCAAACTCCATTACACTTCGCCCCGATTTTGACCGACGCTGCCCGGTGGTGGACCCCGATGATGCACATCTGTTTAAAAGCCTTGGCTGTGCCGCCGAGAACATTGTTTTGGCTTCACAGGCTCAGGGCTACATTGCCGATTTATCTATGGACAGAAACGGAGAAGAGATACGCATTGCCTTTGAAAAATCCAGATCTATCAGTGCAAGCAGGCTTTTTTCTGCAATCCCCTTCGGGGGCACGCCGAGCAGGAGTTTGGCGGAAGCGGTGTGGGTTTATCTATTGTACATCGGGTGGTTGAGAGGCATGGGGGAAAGGGTGGGGGAAAGGGTGGGGGAAAGGTGTGGGGGAAAGGTGTGGGGGAAAGGTGTGGGCTGAAGGGGAGATTGATAAGGGGGCGGCTTTTTATTTTATATTGGGAAGCTGATAGAGGGGTTTTGTCCGTACGACCGCATTGAAGGAGTGATGGAAGATCCCGTGTAGGTCTTCCGAAGCGGGAGCTGCAAAACCAAGGGAATTCATTTCCCTCCTGTAAGCTCTAATAAACTCTCTATTTACGCTTGTAATATACAAACAAACAGATTGCATATTTCGCCCCTTCAGGGCTCCGGAGTAACTGATGGGGGATATTAGACTTGGGGTTAAGGAAACCCTGGGCTTTAATAGGTCGCTCTTTCAGAGCTTAAGAAATGGGATATTTTCAATCCATTTGATTTGAACTTCACTCTGCAGCTATATCTTATTTTTGAGATATCTCAGTGTTAGCTGATTTAGAATTTTACTCTGCCTTCTGACAATATGAAACATCCCTGATCAGCGGAACATATCTTGCTTTCCAATAGTTTGTATGAAAGGAGACTGTTATGTCGAAAAAAAACAGGTCATTAGCTCTAATTACCACTATTGTGTCAGTTTTAGTTGTAAGTTCATTTTTTTTCTATGCACATACACAAACAGGTGAGGAGGAATACGATCCGCGCACAACTTACGGACCTGAGGAGCATATTATCTATACCCCCGATGAAATTCAGTGGCAGGACGGGCCTTCCACACTCCCCGAGGGTGCAGAGTATGTTGTACTGGAAGGTGACCCCTCCGATACCGGACTGTTTGTGGTACGTCTGCGATTCCCTGATGGCTATATCATTCCCCCTCACATTCATCCGGGTTTCGAACGGATCACGGTTCTGTCCGGCACTTTCAACGTCGGCCACGGTGAAACTGTTGAAAGTGGTAATACCCAAAGGCTCGATGCCGGTGGTTTCACTACCTTGATGCCCGATATGCCACACTTTGCAATTATAGAGGGAGAAACGGTTGTGCAGCAGACAAGCATAGGGCCATCGGAGATACGCTACATAAACCCAGAGGATGATCCGCGCCAATAAGTAAGGCCCGACATTTTTCGTTTGAGAGATATTCAGCCCGGTGTATAAGGAAACCCCGGGCTGTAACAGGGACACCCTTTCAGAGCTTTGGAGATGGAATCTCCCAATCACCATTCCCTGTCTTTTGTTTTCTTGTGATTTTATGCACCCACATGTAAACAACAAAACCATTGAAAAGCAATTGAAACAAAATGATTATCAGTAAAGAATAGCAAGGAATATAGCAGTAGTTTTGAAAGCGTCATTGTCACGTTTCATTTTGGGAAAGTACAGTGACTTCCAATAACCCGCCCCGTTTCTTTAAAACTGGATACCCTAATTGCCATATTAGAATACTTGCATACTTACTGTTAACAAATAACAAGTTTTAATTTACATAACATACTAAGAAAGATACATGTGAATAAACTACTGTGATTTTAATTTCGCTTCCGCGAAATGGATATATTCTTGCTCACTCATACAAGAGGTAAATAAAAGATCATTACTCTCACATATTGGAGGCTTAATGTCAAACACAAGCGAATACGACCGTTTGGCACATAAAATAAGACAAACTCCCTCCGTGGAATCTAATGGCGCACCCGATACAAAAACTCTCCTGCATTATGGGATTCTGGCGGCTTCCAGTCACAACACCCAGCCATGGAAAGTAGTTATCGATGCAAACTCCATTACACTTCGCCCCGATTTTGACCGACGCTGCCCGGTGGTGGACCCCGATGATGCACATCTGTTCAAAAGCCTTGGCTGTGCCGCCGAGAACATTGTTTTGGCTTCACAGGCTCAGGGCTACATTGCCGATGTATCTATGGACAATGATGGAGAAAAGATACGCATAGATTTTAAAAAGTCCAAATCTGCAGGTGTGACCAGCTTATTTGCTGCAATCCCGAATCGCCAGTGCACCAAAACCCGTTACGATGGCACTGCTCTCAGGGCAGATGAACTGAAACAGCTGGAGCAAACGGGTACCAGCGGTGGAGTGAGAACAATTCTTCTGACATCCGGCCAGGAGCTTGACACAGTTGCCCAATACGTTAGCCATGGCAATGAGGTACAGCTCAGTGATCCAGCATTTCGAAAAGAGCTGATTTCATGGATCAGGTTCAACCCCAATGATGCTATCAGAACCGGTGATGGATTATCCAATCGCACCACCGGTAACCCATCACTGCCAAAATGGCTTGCAAAACTTCTTATTGGATTTGTGCTTACCCCGAAAAAACAGGTAAAAACCGATGCAGAATTTATTAAGAGCTCTTCTGCCATCGCTGTATTCGTTGCACAGGGTAACGACAGGCAATCATGGGTAAATGCGGGGCGTGTTTACCAGCGCGTTGCCTTACATGCCACCGACCTTGGAATCTGTCATGCATTTATAAACCAGCCTCTTGAGGTCAGTACATTGCGACCCCGGTTTGAGTCCTGGCTTAACCTACAGGACGAGAAAGCTCTTTTGATGGTACGATTGGGGCGCGCTGAACCGGCTCCGTTCAGTTTACGCAGGTCGGTGGATGATGTTATGGCGTGATTTGGATGCTGAATAAATAAGAGTAATTTGGGCGCATGCCTCGTCTCCCCGCTGCGCCAGTTCGGCAATCCCATTGCAGATGCCGTTGCGCCCACCCAGTATGCAGAGGCACAAAGCAGGTCCGATCCGCTTTACCCCAGGGGCAGTCGCTATTACTGGAAGTCGCATAACCTGAGCGGACTCTCAGATGGAATCATTGATAAACTTGTCGGCTTTGCTGAAGAAATGCCCACAGAGCAGTGTGACATTCTGATACAGCAACTGGGTGGAAAGATCAATGCTGTCCAGGCGGATGCAACTGCTTATCCTCATCGCCAGACCGAATTTGTGGTGACTCTGGGCGGACATTGTGAAACTTCTAAAGAGGATGACAAATGCATTTCCTGGGCTAAAAAGTCTCATACAGGAATTGGCCGGTATGGGGGTGCCGGTGTCTATGTGAACTTTTTAAGCCACGATGAGAGCGAGGATCGACTGCTGGCTGCATACGGCCAAAACGCAGAGCGTCTTCGCAGGATAAAGGCTAAATACGACCCTGATAACTTTTTCCATGTGAATAAGAATATCGTTCCGGCTGGAGATTAGCACCAGTTCATAATGCTATGGGTAGCACCTGCAGACCGTGAACGGAACTGTCAGGTGATATCCTGATCAGATGATGGAACTTTTCACAAAAACAATTGGGGCCTTCAGCCCCAAACCCCGACCTACTTTCTTTCCAAGGCCAAAGAAAGTAGGCAAAGAACGCCTTGGGAGCCCCACACTGGTTCCAATATTCGCGTTTTCGCCGGGGAAGGGCTAAAACTCGAGGACTCGAACAATTGGCCCCGGGAAAGGACCGGCGAAAGCGCTCATTCGCCAGTGATTGGGGCGGATTTGTACCCGATAGCTTTTTTTTTAGGAGCTTACTGCCGTTCGCCAGAATGTACCAGTACTTTTGGTTTGTCCGGACGTAAACAAAATAGAATGGAGGAATGCATATGTCAAATTTTAGGGATGCAGCATTGGGTGGAGGATTTGGTTAATACTGGGTGACATTTCGCCTCTGACGGGGTGGTCGGAAAAATTATGGGGGGGGTGGGTATTCAGTACGGGAAAAACCCTGTGCTTCCAATGGATAGCACCTTCAGGGCTGGCTCCAGCCCAAGGAGCGCTCAGGGAATCGGAAGGTGTCGTGGGGTAGGAGAGTTTACAGTGCAGCTGGGGTGTGGCGGGAAGATCCCGATGAGGTCCGCCGAAGTGGGAGCTGCAACCAGGGAATGTTGTCCCTTTATGTAAAAATATCACCCTTCATTCTTTCAACACTGCATTTCTCAAATAAAAATTCAGGAGCAAGATCAGCTCCATTACCCCAAACAATGGTTTCAATCTCTGGATCTACCCTAAAATTCTTAAATTCTTCGATCTCCTTTAACGGCTCAAAGATCTCACCCTCCAGACAATCCTTCAAATCAACAATGCCGCTATGACCGTTGTTGAAGGAAATTTTTATTTTATACTCTGCAATATACTCAGCTTCAGTTACATGTAAAAACATCATCTACTCCAGTGGTGGTATTCCACGCATTTGTTTATTCTGTTCAGCGAGCTTCCAGTCTTCAAGTAACTCCTGAATATGCTGAACGCGCCATTCTTGTATCAGTCCTATAGCTGTTTTTGAAAGATGCCCCCTGACATCACCAGTAACTATATCAACAATCACCTCCTGTCCACCATATTTTGCATGAAAGTGAGGTGGTGAATGGTCCATCCAGTACATATAAACGATAATTCCAAAAAACCTGCTAATAACTGGCAAAATTCACCTCGATTTAAGTTTCCATAAACTCAACCTACATACCAGGGTTTCCGGAAAAGCGCATCCGATTCTAATATAAAATATTACGATTACATACTTTTAAAAATTACATCTCGTGACCCCACTCCCTTAAAAAACAAATCCAAAACAATAAAACACCACCAAAGTCTAATGTATATTACCAGCCAGTTTCCCAATATCTTATATATCTATTATTTTTGCCTAAAACCCAAACAACTGGCCTAAAACACAACCTAAAAGAGCAGCTATCATGAATCACATAAACTGGAATGTCGACCCCGAGCTTATCAATATCTTTGGCATCTCAATCAGATATTACGGATTACTGTTTGCCTCCGGAATACTGCTTTGTCTCTACATCCTCAATCGGATAATCAAAAATGAAAACATACCACCTGAAAAGTTCGATAAGCTGACCATCTATTTAATGATTGGTGCCATTGTGGGAGCGAGGCTTGGACACACTCTTTTCTATCAGGCCGAGCACTATCTGAGTAACCCTCTGGAGATTTTTCTTCCCATTCAAAGAACTGTTGAAGGAGGCTACAGGTTTTCCGGCTACCAGGGACTGGCAAGCCATGGAGGGGCAATCGGGTTGATTGCGTCTTACATACTATGCGCAAAGAAAACAAAACTGCCTGTGATCCGTACGATGGATCTGATCGCCATTGTTGCACCGTTGGGGGCATTCTTTGTAAGAATGGGCAACCTGATGAATTCCGAAATTGTGGGGCTGCCGACAAATGTGCCCTGGGCATTTGTGTTTCTCCGTAACGACACCATACCAAGGCATCCGACCCAGCTGTATGAGGGAATCGCTTATCTGGTCACATTTCTGGTGCTCTTTTTCCTTTACAAAACAAAAAACCATAAAATCAAAACCGGATTCTATTTCGGCCTGGCGATGACAATGATTTTTACCGCACGGTTCTTCATTGAATTTTTCAAAGAGCGGCATGTTGCATTTGAAGAGCAGTTATCGCTTAGCATGGGACAGATTTTGAGTGTTCCTTTTGTGTTGATGGGGATTGGGTTTATTGTGGCGGCGAGGGTGAAGGGTGAGGATAAGGGGTGAGCAGGGTGTATCCCGACTGCCCGAATTTGTTAAATTTTTTAATATTTGGGTCGCCCGAGTTCCTAAGTTAAAATGCAAGCATTTTTCAATATATTTATAAGGGTCGCCCCGCCGGCGGCGGGACGAGGGTGGTAACCCCCCACTCGGGCATTGCCAAGTGTGAGGGTGTGTAGGGGGCACCAAAAACAGTCTTGCCAAGCAGTCGAAAAAGAGAGTTTCGATGCAGCAGCAAATTATTGTGGAAGTAAGTGTAGAACCGGACTCAGTGAGATCTCCAACCAGGAACACCAAGGAGACCTTTAATACGCACGACGGTGAGCTTTTGAAAAACAATGATCGGCCGCAACGCCCCGGGCGCTACCAGATAAATCCCATATGTTAAATATATTTTTCCTGTTTGGGTCGCCCGAGGCCGGATTATTTCAACGTTTCACCCCTTCAGGGCTTTGGGGAAATTGGGGATATATGCACGGGGCGCTCTAACAGCATGGGGCCAGGAACCCCATGCTGTTATGGGACGCTCCTTCAGAGCTCCAGGAGGGGGAGTTCGCACACCATCACCAATTTGTTTGTTTTTTAACTTAACGCGCATACCCTACAGGACGAGGATGGTTTTTATGTGTCACAAATTTCTATAAATATGTGGTCCCTACAGGACCAAAGGAAACAGGGAAATTTGAGTGTAGTGAGAGCTCACACTTAGACCGTGCCGCACATATCCAACCCAGCGCACCACGGAGACCTTTAATACGTACGACGGTGAGCTATTGAAAAATAAGG